>JAFUZB010000263.1 GCA_017476845.1 Clostridia bacterium | reverse complement strand
TTCAAAGGACATCAGATCGCCCTTGGCCCAACGCTCCAGCAGGCTGTGGCAATGCGTACCATACTCCGCATAGGCGTTCTGTTCCTGTGGAACTCTGTCTATGTACTGGAGCTTGAAGGCCAGCGGGCACTGGTCATACAGTTGCTACTTGCTGAACGACCATTTCATGTCGTCAGGGATATTGCACATATCTTACCTCCATCAGAATGGCTGTGCGGACTCCGCCATGCGCACCGCGTATTCCGGCAGACTGTCCGCCCTTGGGTTTGGCGGCGTGATGCCGTCGCGGTTCCAGGAAAAGCGGCACAGATCGCCCTTATCCGCCTGGTAGATGCGACGACTGTCCGGGCAGTAGCAGCACTCGATCTATCGGCACACGCCGCCGTCGCGATTCTTCAGCACCCGCAGGTTGGGGCGCTCCACCACGATGGCGCTGTCAGCTAACCTGATCGTGGCGCTGCTGCCACCGATGTCGTCCTGCCCCAGCTTCTCGCCCTGCTTGACCTTCCTCGGGTGGGCCACCAGCAGAACATGGACGTGATACCGGGTGGCGAACTTTTTGAGGGCGTTGGCAAACTTGCCCTGAGCCTTGGTTTCCTCGTCCGAATCCGAGAGCGCCGTCATCAGGTTGTCCGCAAGGAACAGCTTGCAGCCGTAGCGCCGCGCCGCCATCTGGAATACTTTCAGGATGCTCTCGGATTGATTGGCCTCGAAGATCTCCTGGTTGTCGAACAGGTAGAATCGATCCCGATAGTATTCCAGCAGACGCTCCTGCACGGCATACGGTACGGTGGGCACCTTTACATTTCGGACGGGATCATATTTTAGGCCGATATAGTCTGAGCCCGCGCACTGAAGATTGATCCACTCCTGGAATTTCTCCTTGGTGAGCTCTCCGCTGTAGGCACAGACGGAGTAGCCCTGTTCGATCGCTGAGAGGAGCTATTGGCCGGTCAGCGTACTGTTGTGTGTAGGCAGCATAGTTTTGCCTACACAGTAGATGCCATCTTCCACGCTGATACAGTTGCCGTGAACTGGCTCACAGCGTTCTACGCTGACAATCGCGATTCTCAGATGGTTGTGCAGCCTTCTTATTCTTTTTCTCTCCAGGACGCATGGCACATAGTTCTTCGGAGCAAAAGAAATACTGTAGCATGGTCTTCTACCGATCACCCCTGAACTGGATGTCTTGGGTTCATAGCAGCAAATTCCATAATTCCAGCCAAAGGTAGATACCAATTGAATAACGCCATCCCTCAGCGCAGGCTCGCAAGTCGCATAAATGTAAGTAGCCTTTTGCGGATCGTAATGCCCGTCTGTATCCAACAGCCCTGCCAGCAGTTCCATTCTCTGCGTATAACTCGATGTAAGATACTCTTCAGGAATGTGCTTCGCTGTTTTGCGTCTGCTATGGCACATACCGAGCACTTGCAGCTTGGCTCTCAATTCCCTGAAGCCTGTATAGATACAGCCTGTAGTCTTATGTGTTGACTGCCATGATATTTTGTATCCATCTTGCAGTATCCTTTCCACAACAGCGTAATCGGCTTTCGCAGAGCATATATCCGGATTCGTATTTCTGCCATCCCCCAGCCAGGCACCCTATGTATACGGGGCAACGGGCAAGTCTTTGAGAGTACCTTCCATTGGAATTCGACAGGGTAGCTTAAAGCGATAGCTTTTTTTGCCATTACTTCCAATACGATACCCATCGTTGGCCTGAAACCGTTCATACATTTCACCCGCGGTCATAATCCTCTGTTTGTGGGTATACCCACTGTGATATTCAATCACCCATTCATGATTATGATGGCAATGAATGACTTCACCATTAGAAAAAGTGACCTTCATATCAGCGAAGTCCTTGGGGAATACCGCTGTGACCCGCTTGAATCGACCATCCAGACCGACCACCTGATCTCCGACACATAGATCACCATGGCTTTTCCATCCTACACTTGTCAAAACTGGCGTATCATCACTCAGAAGTTTCCCGTTTCCGGGCTTCCCCGTGAATACAGTCATCGCGCCTTCGGCCTACCCGCCGATCTACTCATCCAGTGCCGGAATCATGGTCTTGATCCGCGGTACCGTGGTGGGATCATAGGGCACGACATCCGCAAGCTGCTAAATCCCCTTCACAGGCACCGGCTGGGCGCTGTCCAGCGCAGCCTTCAGCACATCCGCCCCGTGGAAGAAAAGGATCTCGTTGGCGTCCTTGCAAAGCTTCCCGTCTGGCCTCAGCGGATACTCCTCCACGACCATGCAGCGCGCCTCATCCAGTCTGCGCACCACCTCGCGCACCATCTTCCTGCCCGGCTCGTCGTTGTCACCAAACAGAATGACGCTTTGGAACTTCTCCAACCATTCCCAGCAAGTATCGATCCAATCGAGGTTGGAACAGCCGCTGGGCACTGAAACGACGTTGCGGATACCCGCTTCGTACAGCGACAGGCAGTCGATCTGGCCTTCAGTGATGATGAGCGGCTGGGAAAACGCGCACATGTCCATGCCGAAAAGGATCGGCTGCGCGTTGTGCGCCTGCCATTCCTTCTTTTCCTTGGGCAGGGGCTTGCGCGGCGCACGGTATTTCACGTACACCAGCGCATTGTCCCTGTAGAACGGAAACACGATGTTTCCCTTGTCGTCGCTGCCGATCCTGAAGGCATCCAGCGTCTCCCGGCTGATCTTGCGCTTAGCGAAGTAGTCGATAATCTCGTCTGCCAGAGGCTTCATCTCCACGTCCGGCAGGACATACTGCTTCTTCGCCTTGCCGGGCGTACGAAATATCTCCGCCTGCTCGCCAAAACGTCTGGCCAGCTCCTCAAACCGCCCCCTCGCGCCGCAGGAGCCGCGCTTGCAGACATAGATGCCTTCCGTCAGGTTCAGGGCGAAGGTGTACCGATCCCGGTTGTCGCCGCCGTGACAAATGGGACAATAGTCCGGGATCAGCTCATCCCCGCGGAGGGTATAGGGCTGAAGATGCCGATCCGCAAATGTGAGAATTGTTTCACGCATGGCCTATAGCACCTTTCATTTCATGGTAGTATCGTTGCCGGATAAGAGCGAAGCGCCTTGAAACATATGCTTCCGAGCACACCCCGGCATCCCTGACGACATCCTACCCTTTCCGTCCCTGCATCTTGGAAGCAACGATCATGCGATCTGTTTCCGGCAGGGAGTCCAGGAATCCATCTATCATGAGCCTGCACTCAACGCCGTGCTCAAAGTCATCAGTGGACTCCACGTTGTCCAGCACATCCAACGGCACAGTTGTGTACTTTCCAACCTCCTGGTTGAACCGGTTTATCGGAATGTGGACTGGCGCCATCTCGGCGCAATGCCTGTGCATCGCCTGGAGGATGTCATAGAAGCAGGCACAGACTTGACCTTCATCTTCCACCTTCCGGATATGCTCCAGGAATGCCAGACGCGCTTCCTGGAGTAGATCCTCGAATTCCACAGTGCTGTTCCCCGTCGCGTGCATGTAATTCTACACCTTCCGTTTAAGGAAAGGCTCGTACTTAATCAGCAGGTTGTTTTCCTGCTCCAAAGACAGCTTCAATTCCATTTCCTCCATCTTTTTGTGCGCAACAGAGCGCACTTATCCAGACGTATGGGCTCAGAAGGGGAGCTCATCGTCGTCATTTGGCGGCGGCGCCTGCGGGGGAACCTGCGGAGCGTCCGATGCCGGTTCATTATTCTTTCTCGTGTTGCAGAAATCGATATTGCCGATGGTCAGCTGGACAGCTGTCCTCTCCACGCCGTTTTTATCGTGGTACGTGCGGATGCACAGATCCCCTGCAGCGGCTACAAGGTCTCCCTTGTGGAGATACTTGGCGCAATTCTCAGCTTGCTTGCGCCACGCGGTGGCACGGTAGAAATTGGTGATGTATTCGCCGTTCGCGTCCTTCGTATTCGAGTCGGACGCAATCGTGAAGTTAGCGCACTGGGCGTCGCCGACCTGCGAAAGGATGGGATCGGCCGTCAGACGGCCAACGACGGTCTACTTGTTGATGCTCATGCCTCATTGTCCTCCTTGAACGCTTCATAAATCTTCCTAAGAATCGACTCGTCGGTGATGTTGCGGTAATTGGCGGTGCCGCCAGTGATCTGCTTCAGCTTGGCAGCGACCACGGATTTCTGCTCTGCGTTCATGCCCTCGCAGTGCTTCATCATCGTGCGGTTGACCAGCTCCGGCAGCGGGATGTCGTCCTAAGATGAATTATTGACAGCAGGCGCAGGCTTGGCGGGCTTGATTGTGGGCTTTGCGGTCTCATCGTTGTCCGCGCCTTCCAGCCAGGCTCTGATCTTCGAACCGGTATCTGGGCTGATAGTGAAGAACTGACCGTCGAACACGCCGGTACGATCCTTGGTGGCGCTGGCTACGTGATCCTGGCTCAGCTCGAAGAATACCGTCACCTCATACTCGATGCCATCCCTGAACACCGGCGCCATACCGACCTTCTTGGGACTCTTCTTGCCATTCCCGTTGTCCTCGATGACATACTCCGTCTTGGTGCGCAGCGTGATGGCGACGTGCATCGGGCACTGGAGCACCCGGTCCACCAGCTTGTTGTGCTGGGGCGTCACCTCCCGCCATGCGGTGTAGCTGTTGCCGCTGCGCTTGGCGATGTTGCTCTGCACGTCCAGCAAACCGCCCTCACCAGACCACGCATGGGACAGCGAATCGATGATCAGGAACTCCACGCCGTTCTGTTCGGCCACGTCGATGGCTTCAAGGTAGCGTGCCGCGCTGAACGGTGCCTCCAGGTTGATGGTCAGATACTCCCCCACTCGCACGCCATTGACCATCGTGCCGACGTACAGGGAACCAGATTCGTTCTCTGTGTCGATCACGCACAGCTTCTCCCAAATCTCTGCGTCTGTCATTCCGGGGTGCGCTGCCCGGATCAGCCCATATCCCAGCAGCAATGAGCTCAGCGTCTTGCCGCTGCCGGAGGGCCCTGCGATTCCCAGCTTTAGCTTCGCCTATGATCGTTTTGCCTTGTGAATCTGGATTGCCATGTTCCATTCCTCCTCGTCATTGTGAAGCTTTGTGCCTCTATATATAAAGGTCACATTTTGATGTCGGAAGTTGCACTCTTTCCATGTAAAACATTTGTTAATTTCTCACTCAACTTTCCTGTAATCTGCATACGTCCGTCAGTGCGAGACATGTTGAATTATAGCATCACAATTCTTTTTCCACAATGTGGAAAAAAATCCTCACCCTCGGGAGTATTCGCCATATGCCGCTGACAGCCGAGATACAGTCGTTTTTGTCATGCACAGCATCATGTTGCCTTTTGCCGTCGCACCGAACAGGTCGAATTATAGCATTTGGCTTGGCGCTATACAAGGGACACTTTGTCTGGCTATAGAATAAGCGTCCCATTAAGTAACTGTATGGTTCTGCATCTGTGAACGCCCTTTAGAATCACATACCTTCACTGTTCT
>JAFUZB010000262.1 GCA_017476845.1 Clostridia bacterium | reverse complement strand
GTCTCCACCACACTGTCCTGATTTTCCCCTTCCCGGGTCAGGAAGTGGTAAATCGCCCGGGGCGTGACAACGACACGGCTTTCATCTGTAATGGCGTAAACGGAAAA
The DNA here is from genome assembly GCA_017476845.1 of Clostridia bacterium. Taxonomy (GTDB): domain Bacteria; phylum Bacillota; class Clostridia; order Christensenellales; family Aristaeellaceae; genus UBA2943. The sequence continues at coordinate 3,631 of JAFUZB010000262.1, read as the reverse complement.
GCCTGCTGCCTCAAATCTCACCGTCTGCCCGTCAATCTCGGCGTCAACAATCTCTCCCTGCGCATTTTCACCCGCAAAGTGGACAACACTCAGATCTTTCCCTTTCTCAGCGTCCGCCAGCTCAATGCGCACATCAACGGTTGTACCCGCCGCAGGCTGGTACTTCAAGCTATGGTCATCCTGATCCACGATCTTGATATCAAACAACCGGATATATCCCGTGCTGCCCTCTTCCACTCCCAGTGCATGCTCCGTGTATGCCACATACTCCGCATAGCTCTTGCCATGCACAGAGGAAGTACCTCCATCACCATTTCCCTCGGGAAGGATCTCGTTAACCTCCAGGTCCGCTTTTTCCGGAATGCCCGTCTTTTCATCCTAAGTTACTGTGATCTCGTAGGCTTCGCCATCTGCGGAAAGTACGCTCCTCCGAATCTGCACGTCCGTCACCCGTACCGTCCACACATCCCCGTTCTTCATGGTGACAGTCAGGATTTCCTCACTATCAAATGGCAGCAAACTTACCAGTACCCAAGACGGCGCGACAAACCTTTGCGCCAGGTTCTCTGCAATTTCAGCATCGGTCAGATCGGACGAGTAGGATATATCAATGCCAAGTTTCTCTTTCAATGCGAGCGCCGTGATATCATCAGTAACATGGATAATCCGAATGAGGCTCTCGTCAGAGAACCTGGCATCTGTAATATTGCTGACAAAATCCTGTGCAGTAACTGCCTCTGCTTCTGCTATTCCAAGCATTTCCACGACATGGTCAAGGGTGGTAAAACCGCCTCCGGGGATACTGAATTCTACAGTTTTGCCATTCACTTCCCAGTGAAAGTCCACGGTATACACTATGGCAAATACGGAAAAGGAAGAGGCCACAAAAGTAGCACTTCCTGCCCCATCATAGTCAGCCCGAATAGTTTCTATCCTTGGAGAAGTCGCTTGCTGCGTACGTGTGTTGAGGGCTGATGGCGCAAGACTTGGCGCATGCATGGGCCTTGTCATGGCATCAGACTCTGTTTCTGGAAAATGAACGGCATATAAGGTGGCATCCCGCGGAAGACTTCCGCCAAAGTCTACGGTTACCATGACTGGCGCCTGGGGTTCAATATCCTCTCCCGCAAGCATAATACTCAAGTCATACAATGCAAGGATCTGTGAAGGACCGGGGACAGCAGAAAGAGCAGTATCCGTATAGTGGACCCACTCTTCTGACATAGGATCCAGAACCTGTACAACAAATTCTGCATCGTCAGGGATGCAGGCAGCAGCATCAAAACTGAGATGCACGGTATTGCCCTCGGAAGCTACAGTTAAGGATGTCATAGCGTCTGGCGCAGAAAAAACATCCGCCGCTTGTTCTGGCAGCATTTCGTAGATGTCGGAGGGAGTGGTAACAGACGCTAAAGATGCACCCATGCCATCTTCGACTGCACCAGGAATATCTGAAGGAAGGACAGTACCTTCTTGCATCCTATCTAGAAGAACGCCCAATGAATCTTCTTCACCGATGTCTGCCTCGTCGGCGATCAATACGCTGAATGCACCTTCACTGCGGATACAAACAGAATAGAGACCGACCTCGAGATGCTGCTTTTCCTCTGTGCTGCCTCTAATAGAGACCTCACAACCAGTCGAATAGATGACAATATCTGTTGGCGCATCAATATTGAGAAGAAACGAGACATTCCCTTCCCCTTGAATACACTCATTGATGGCAATCAATCCAGTAGTAAAATGGGATGCCGTGCTGCAGTACTCGGAAAGAGCAGTCATCATCGGGAGCAGAAGGATGATCGCAGCAAGCAAGAAGGCTACATATCGCTTGACCAAAACGCTAACCTACTTTCTTCTGTGTCATTTCATGCGAGTACGAAAGGCACAATCGCTTATACAACTGAGACTTAGGTGCCGCTTATAGTAGATATATTATGAAGATTGAACAAGTATTGATATATATATTCTCAATCTCTTAAACAGCAATGGGATAAATGTTTCTCCCGTTCCATATAATACCCGAATTAGTCATAATTATCTACAATTGTATATGATTGTTTTTCATTTTCCGCATACAGAAAAAGCAGGCCCACCTTTCAGCAGATAGGCCCACTTGACGTTGCCATAGTGCACATTGTGTAGATTACGGAGGATGCATACCATCCTCCATACAAGATTGTGTGTGTTTTATCGTTGCCAGATTCCTTGCTGATGTCTCAGGAAACACAGCATTCCGGATACTCAGAATGCAGTTTTAAGCTCCAGCTCGGAGCGTTTCTCGTAGATCTCGCTCTTGAGAATGCCGATGTCGGGAAGATTGCGGTAGCGCTCCGCATAATCCAGGCCATAGCCGACCACAAAGGCATCAGGAACGGTAAAGCAGTAGTAATCTGCCTTCAGATCCACCTTGCGGCGCGCAGGCTTATCCAGAAGGGTAGCAATCTTCACCGACTGTGCCCCGCGCTCAATGAACATCTTCTTAAGGAAGGACAGGGTAAGACCGGTATCCACAATATCCTCCACCAGGATGACATCGCGGCCGGAAATATCATAATCCAGGTCCTTGCGGATCCGGACGTTGCCTGTGCTCGCCACACCCTTGCCATAGCTGGACACGATCATGAATTCCATGGTCACCGGAAGATCGATTTCACGGAGCAGGTCCACATAGAAAACCGAAGCACCCTTGAGAATGCATACCATAACCGGTGCCTTGCCCTCATAATCCCGGGTAATCATATCCCCCAGCATCTTGACCGCGTTGGCGATCTCCTCGCGGCGGATGAGCACCTCCTGAATATCCCCGTACATTTTGGCATTGGCTTCCATCTAGTTCGTCCTCCTCTTGGTTTGATCCGTAAGCCAGGGCATCTCCCCCGACCAACTGACAAGAATGTGTTCCCCGTCCCCGGCAAATTCCGGGACTCCACCTGCACCTACACCGCAGACAACCAGTACCTCTTTATCCAAACACAGAAGCGGTATACGGTCGCGGAAGGGCTGATCGATCTTCCGGTCAATCAGATAGCTCTTAAGGGACTGCGTGCCCGTCTGTCCAAATGGCCGGATCGTATCGCCGCTCGCCCTTGTGCGCACCGTGAGTCTCCCTGCAAGGGATGCGGGGATCGCCTGGCAAGTTTTCCCGTCCCCGGGCCTGTCCGCAGGCAGGAAATGAAAAACAATATCCGAAAAGCGGCAGCCGTCCGTGAGGGGAATCGGGGACGGCACAGCCTTTGTTTTTCCGAGCAGATGTAGATAACGGAACGCACGGTAGGCCGTGACATTTCCTGGCAGCTGCAGCCTCGTCCCGGGTGTGGCCCGGATGAGAGCAGACAATGCCTGCGTGTGCGCGTCATCCAGACTTCGCTCTGCACGCACACCCGCAAATCGCTCGTAGAAGCTGCGCAGGACACGCCTAAGTACAGCTTCCTCCAGCTCTGCCAGGTCATCCAGGGAGAGATAGCTCTCCCCTCCCCGCCTGAGCGCAGCCTCGGCCATCCTGTCCAGTGCTTCCCCGTCCGTGTCCAGCCTTGCTGCACACGCCGCGATATGCCGCGTGCTACCGGGAAGCATCGCCTCCATAGCAGGCAGAATCGTGTGCCTGATGCGGTTTCTCAGGTAGGTGTCT
>JAFUZB010000261.1 GCA_017476845.1 Clostridia bacterium | reverse complement strand
CATGACCATCACTGGGTTATTTTTGGCAAAAAGGATGACATCTCCAGCAGAAGATGGGAAGGCCACTATGTTGCACTTCCTGAAATGACCGAAACTGCCTTTAGGAAAGCATCCTATTCGATTGATGACCTGGCTGAGAGAGGTTGCTGGTGGAATCGCGCTTATATCGAACCCGAATGGAATGCGTTGTTTACAGACTTTGAAAAAGTCATTTTTCTTGATATAGATGGTGTACTCAACCATACGGATGGAAAAAACTATATTGAGAAGGATCTGCTCAACAATCTGGCTGAAATCGTCGCGCAAACACATGCTGAACTGATCCTTACCTCTTCCTGGCGCAGATACTTTCTCGGCTGGGCACAGAGGGGTTTCCCTGTTGAGAAGGATGATTTCGGATGGTTTCTCGATGACCGACTCGCATCGGTGGGTCTGAAACTTGCGGGCGTCACCCCGGTGATTTTTGACGGTCCTGAAGGGAGACCGTTCGAAGTACGACGTTGGCTGAGCAGACAGGGAAACCTGAAACGGTTTGTTATTTTGGACGATGAACCGTTTTGGAAATGGAACTGGTTGTCACCCTACGTGGTAGAGACCTCTGATCATCATGATCCACGATGGCCACGTTACGTTTGTGGTCTCAACGAGCAGAAAATGCAGCTCGCGATCAACATCCTGAACGGAACGGATACGACTCGCTGATGGTGCATCGAGTTTTGCGCGGAAAGAAAGACTGGCAGAATTTGATGATTATCTGTGCTATGATAGCGTTGCCTAGGACTCGTCCGATAGCCTGTCAGCTTCCCGTACTTCTTCACTTTGAACGAGAAATGCTATGGCGCAGCTTTGCTGTTTCCGATTCTTCCATGCAGAGGAACACGTAACTGCAACGGCACAACTGTGATTGACCATTTTCCTGTGACATACCCGCTTGTCACGATACAGACATCTTACAGAAAGAAGGCCCCTATGCCGCACCTCTTTGGCCGCAACAAGAAAAAGGATCCGCAGGAGCAGCCTGCCTCCGTGCAGGCACCCTCTCCTGCCCAGATGCAGACGCCCGGGCAATATACTTCGTATTCCCAAATCCCCCAATCCCCTGACATGCCGGGAGCCGTGCCTTATATGCCCAATTCCCAGACCCCCGCCTATCAGACAGGGATGCAGCCGGGCGTGCAGATGCCCCCGCAGTCAGGCACCTATGGCTATACCGCGTCTCAAAACGCTTACGCGCAGCCGCAGGTGGGCATGACCGGGGCGCAATACACCGGCGTATCCCCGTCTGTACCCTATGGCACAGGGTTTGCTCCGGCCTCTGGGAATCCCTATCCCGGCGGCCAGGTGCCCTACACTGCCACGGGTACCTACAGCATGCCGCAATCCGGCTCTCCCTCCCAGATGGGCAGCACCGGACCGCAGGTGCCCACTCCCCCCTCTCCTGCGCCTGACGCGCAGACAAACGGGCAGGATACGGGAACTGCAGCCGTGGAGATGCCGCAGCCTGAGGACACGCAGAAGAAGTCCGGTTTCCGCTTTATCCCGAGCTTTAAGGAAGGGGAAAACACCGTCAAGCGAAAGGTCACCTTTACCCCGCTGCATATCGGTGTCATGATCGGTGCCGTTCTCCTCACGGGTTGGTACCTGTTTGTGAATTATGCGCCGCAGGCCGCGACCACAGCCACCGTCAAAGCGGGGAGCTATGGGCTTACCTTCAACGGAGAGGCCCTTATTGTCCGCAACGAGGTCCCCTATGACGCCGATTCGGTCACCAGCATCAACTGCATCGCCACCGAGCAGTCCTGGGTATCCAACAACGCCGTCATCTGCGAGGTCTTTTCCTCCGGCTTTTCCACCAGGGAGCTGACCACCCTGCAGGATTACCGGGACCAGATCCGCGACTATGAGCAGGAGCTGCTCGCCGAGGAAACCACCTATGATGCCCGCCTGGAGCGCGTGGAGGCCGATGTGCTGACACAGGCCCGGGAATTCCGCGCCATGCTCTCGGGGGCCAACGGCAATCTGCTGAACATGGAGCGGAACCTCAGCGGTACGATCACGCAGCGGCAGCAGTATCTCAAGGAGAAGTATGTCTCCGATCAGCGCCTGAGCCGTCTTCTCGACGACGAACAGGCACAGCAGCAGCGCATTGACAGTTGGACCAAGACCTACTTTGCCGCGCGCCCGGCCATTGTTTCCTTCTATACCGACGGCTTTGAATATGGCCTCACCATCCAGAACTGTCAGGATCTCACGCCCACGGAGGTGCGCGAGATGATCCAGTGCAAGCTTCCGGACAATGCCGGTCCCGGTAAATCCAAGACCACGATCTACCGCGCCGTGCAGGACGATGTCTGGTATGTGCTTGTCCTCTCCAAGGACGGCTCCTGGCTCCCGGAGGACGGGCGCGAATACGATATCGAGCTCAACCAGTTTGAAAACACCAAGGTGCGCGGTACCGTCACCGGCTTTACCCGGTCGGTCGGCGAGCTCCTTGTGGTCCTTCGCGTGGAGGGCGGCGTGGAGAACGCCCTGTACATGCGCTCGGGCAATGTGCGCGTAGGCGAAAATGTCTCCACCATGATGGTCCCCGTGCGCGCGAGATATCACCAGAACGACATGGACGGCGTCGTCATCATTGACGGAAGCAACCGCTTCTTCGTCCCCTGCAAAATCGAGAAGATCGAGGGCAACAATATGTATATCTCCTCCATTCAGCAGGGCCTGCTCTTTGAGGGACAGACCGTCATGCTCTTCAATTGATCCGCCCGGGGAGAAAGGAGACTTGCCTTATGGATCTGGCAGCCAATATTGCAAAAGTTCAGTCCAGCCTGGAAAGCGCTTCCGAAGGCCGCTATCCCGTGCCGAAGCTGATCTGTGTCACCAAAACCCATCCCGCACAGGATATTCTCCCGCTTCTGCCCCTGGGCATGACCGAGATCGGCGAGAACCGGGTGCAGGAAATCCGGGAGAAGGCACCGATCCTGAACCCGGAAAAAACGGATCCCCGCTTCCGGATTCATCTCATCGGCAGGTTGCAAACCAACAAAGTAAAATATATAATGCACGATGTGTGTCTGATCCAGTCGCTTGACCGGATGGAGCTGGCCCTTGAGATCAACAGACAGGCGGAAAAGGCCGAAAAGGTCATGCCCTGTCTTGTGCAGGTCTCGCCTGCAGGCGAACCGCAAAAGGGCGGCATTGCCCCGGAAGCGCTCCCCGCTTTCCTTCGGGAGGTGGCGCAGCTTCCCGGCATCTCGGTGCGGGGCCTGATGGCTGTCATGCCCGACCTTGGTCCCTGCCCTGCGCTTGAGCAGCTCTTTCAGAACATGCGAGTGCTTTTTGAACATGTACGCGATGAAGCGATTCCCGGCATCCAAATGGAGGAGCTCTCCATGGGCATGTCCGGGGATTACCTGTATGCCGCCCGCCATGGCGCAACCATGGTGCGGGTGGGAAGTGCCATCTTCGGCCCGCGCGCCTGATGGCAGACTTTGGGAGGTCACTTACTTATGCCGATTGCCGACCGTCTCCGTTCTCTCCTCAGCCGGGTCTCCGCAGGCCCCTACGAAAAAAAGGACAAGCCCTATGAGTCCAACCTCTCCAACGGCGGACACACGGGCTACCATCCGGTGCCGCCCAAGAAGCAGCGCCAGAAGGCCGAGGAGAGCGAGCAGAATGTCCAAAACGGCTATACGGGAAGCGTTTCCCAGGGCTATACCGGCTATATGAACCCGGAGGCCGTGCAGGGTGATCCCGGCGCCGTCTGGGGCCAGGGATGGCAGGGCAACCAGCAGCTTCCCCCGCAGGCCTGGGGACAGGGCTGGCAGGGCGGCCAGCAGCCGCAGAACGCCTGGGAGAATCAGGCGCCGGTCCAGTCCTGGCAGCAGGACCCGCAGGCGGCCTTTACCGCCCAGGCAGCACCCCAGTCCACCGGCTTCATGCAGGGCCAGCAGTTCTCCGGCCAGCAGCCGGTTGCAGGAAACGGTTTTCAGCAGGCTACCCAGCAGCCCATGGGCGAAATGCACTTTATGCCCGGCACCTTCGTGCATGAGGATAACGCCTACACCCATGTCGAGCGCCTCGCCCAGCCGCTCTCCGCGGCTTCCTGCTTTAGGCTCATCGAATTCATGCGCAACGGCGAGAGCATCATTGTCAATACCGAGAAGATCCAGGACGAGCGTGAGAACACCCACTGCCTCGATCTTCTCTTCGGCGCAGCCTTCACCATGGGCTACACCTTCACCAAGATCTCTTCCATGCGCATCTACCTGATCTCCCCGGCCAACATCATGGTCCTGCCCTACGGCTCCATCCGTCAGCAGAGCGAGGAGGAGATCTCGCGCCGCTGGCCCGGCGCCACCCCGACGCAGCAGACCCAGCCCCCGCAGGGCTTTGACTTCAATAAGCTGGACCGCGATATGGAGGGCTTTGTCCCTCAGCGCAGGTACTCCTAAGCGCGCAGTGCAATGAGTGAGGTGATACGGCGTGCGCACCCTCATCGGTCTTCTGGATATGGCCCTGAATCTCTTCACGATTCTGCTCTTTATCTATGTGCTGCTCTCCTGGGTCCGCCCGGCGAGCAATCAGTGGACGGAGCTCCTTCGGCGCATTGTCGAGCCTGTGCTGAACCCGGTGCGCTCCTTCCTCTACAAGAATGTCCCCGGCCTGATGGGCACCTTTGATTTCTCGCCCGTGGCGCTGTGGATCCTGATTTCCCTCGCCCGTCAGCTCATCTCCCCGCTTCGGTATTTCTAAGCGATGGCAGACGAGAGCCGTGAGCAGCGCCTGAAGCGTCTTTCCGGGAACGCAAAGCAGGCAGCCAAGACCGGGCGCGCCGTCCCCGGACGCTTTATTCCCCTGGAGAGCCTGCCGGATGCCGTGCATGTCGCCAGGGAAAGCGCTGTAGCCCTGCAAACCTTCGGGGGCTATGAGGCGGCCGAGCGTGTGCAGCCCTGCTTCTTTCCCGAGGATGCAGACCCCGTCTTTACCGCGCAGTGGGTCAAGATCGAATGGAATACCCGCTTTGCCCATCCCACGCACCCGGAGCTTCTGGGCTCCCTGATGGGACTTGGCATCGACAGGGCCTACTTCGGGGACCTCATCGCCCTAGAAGACGCGGCCTACCTCTACTGCCTGGACACGGTTGCATTCCGTCTCCCGAATGAATGGACGCAGGCCGGACGGCACACGATCCGGGTAAGCCCGATTGATGCGCTGCCCGACATTGCCCTGCCGGCGGGAGAAACCATCACGCTGACCGTTCCCTCCCTTCGCCTGGATGCCCTGCTTGCCGCCGGACTCAAGCTCTCCCGCGCCAAGGCCCAGGACCTGATCCGACAAGGAGACGTTATGATCAATCATGTGGAGAACCTCCACACCGATGCGGTGCTGCGCGAGCAGGATCTCATCTCGGTCCATCGCCGCGGACGCATTCGCCTGAGCGAAGTGCGCGGCCTGACCCGCAAGGACCGCATCTCCGTCACCCTCACCACCATGCTTCACAAGTAAATTCCGGCCTTGTGCCGCACAAAGGAGCGCTGTACATGCAAAAGCAGATCACGATTGACGTCATTGAATCCAAGGAGTTTTCCATCCACAAGAACGGATACGATCAGGATGAGGTCGATGCCTTCCTCGATGACATCTGTGACGAGATGGAAAAGCAGCTGAACCAGATCAGCCGTCTCCAGGCCGATCTTCGCCAGGCCCAGCTGGCTGCCCAGCGCCCCGCCGTAGGCACGCCGCAGCCGGTGACGGTCTCCAAGGAGAGCGAGGCTTCCTTCCGCGAAATCCTCGAGATGGCGCAAAAGGTCAAGGACGAGACGATCCAGAACGCCAAGAAACAGGCCGAGGAGATCATTGCCGACGCCGGAAAGAAGGCGCAGGAGCAGCTCGGCAGCCTGAGCGAGGAGCGCGACAGCCTCCAGGCGCAGGTAGATACCCTCAAGAAGAGCGTATCCGACTTCAAGGATCGCCTGAAGACGCTCATCTCCGAGCAGCAGAGCGTGCTCGACAGGATCGCAGAGGTGTAACGTGATCGGGGAAAGTCCTTTTGGGGCTTTCCCCGTTTTTCGTGGGAAGGGTGGTGAATGGCATGCAGGAGATTAGCCTTGGCGTACGCACGCTGGTAGAGTTCACGCTCCACGGCGAGGACATTGTGCAGGCCTATTCCCTGCGCGCCATGCAGGACGGCTCCCTCGGCCACCGCGCACGCCAGAAGGCCCTGAAGGCGCTTGGCGAGGGCTGGGAGAGCGAGGTCCCGCTTTCAGAGACCCT
>JAFUZB010000260.1 GCA_017476845.1 Clostridia bacterium | reverse complement strand
GGTATCCACGGTCAGACCGCGCTCGCGGGCGAGCTCGCAGGTCATCTCGATGGGGAAGCCGAAGGTGTCATAGAGATGGAAGGCGCTCAGGCCGTCAATGACGCCGTTCTCCACACGGGAAGCGACCTTGTCGAATTCCTTGTTGCCCTGCTTGAGGGTGCGGGCAAAGCGGGCTTCCTCAAGCTTGAGCTGCTCGAGAACGAAGGTGCTGTTGCGCTCCAGCTCCGGATAGGCATCGCGGTACTGGGCGATAATGACCTTGGCGATCTCGGTGGTGAAGCCTTCCGCCATGCCCAGCTGCATGCCGTAGCGGACAGCGCGGCGGATAAGACGGCGGAGAATGTAGCCCTGGTCGGTGTTGGAGGGGGACACGCCGCGGTCATCGCCCAGGATGAAGGTCGAGGTGCGCATATGGTCCGCGATGATGCGGAAGGCCTTGGTGGTCTCCTCGTCGTCCTTGTAGTTCTTTCCGGAGAGCTCAGCGATACGGGCGAGAATGCCGGTGAAGGCATCGGTGTCATAGACGGTCTCTTTGCCGTTGAGCACGCAGATGGTGCGCTCAAGGCCCATGCCGGTATCCACGTTCTTCTTGGCCAGGGGCAGGAAGGAGCCGTCCTTCTGCTTGTTGTACTGCATGAAGACGTCGTTCCAGATCTCCAGGTAATGACCGCAGGAGCAGGCGGGGGAGCAGTCGGGACCGCAGGCGGGCTTGTCGGTGATGATGAACATCTCCGTGTCGGGACCGCACGGGCCGGTGATGCCGGCAGGGCCCCACCAGTTATGCTCCTTGGGCAGATAGAAGAGATGATCCTCCTTCACGCCCATCGAGCGCCAGATCTGGTGGCTCTCTTCATCGCGCGGGCAGTCCTCGTTGCCCTCAAAAACGGTGAAGGCAAGACGGTCCTTGTCGATGCCCAGATATTCGGGGCTGGTCAGGAATTCCCAGGACCAGGAGATGGCTTCCTTCTTGAAATAGTCGCCCAGGGACCAGTTGCCGAGCATCTCAAAGAAGGTGAGATGGCTCGCATCGCCCACGTCCTCGATATCACCGGTGCGGATACACTTCTGCACGTCGGTCAGACGGGTGCCTGCGGGATGCGGGGTGCCCATGAGATAGGGCACGAGGGGATGCATGCCTGCGGTGGTGAAAAGGACGGTGGGATCGTTCTCGGGAATGACGGACGCCGACTGGATGCGGTGATGTCCCTTGGACTCCATAAAGGACTGGAACATTTCGCGCAGCTGGGCGGATGCAATCTGCTTCATAATGGGTCTGCTCCTTCCGAATTTGCGCAGCTACGCTGCCTGTGGCAGCGCGGCACATTATAGCAAAGGGTGAATGGGGTTGCAATATCAGGGATATAGGGATATGGCGAAGGGACAGAGCACAGGCCCTGTCCCGGAAGTGATCAGAAGCGGAGGCGCTCCTCAATCCAGCTGCGCAGCTCGGCGAGCGGGACACGCACCTGTTCCATGGTGTCGCGGTCACGGATGGTGACGGACTGGGTGGCTTCGGTATCGAAGTCCACGCAGATGGTGAAGGGTGTGCCGATCTCGTCCTGGCGGCGATAGCGCTTGCCGATGGAGCCGGTCTCGTCATAGTCCACCGGGAAGTACTTGCTCAGGTCCTGATGGATCTCGGAGGCAAGGGCACCGAGCTTGTTCTTCTGCAGCGGGAGCACGGCTGCCTTGAAGGGTGCGAGCGCCGGATGCAAGTGCAGCACCACGCGCATGTCGCCGCCCTCCAGATCCTGCTCCTCGTAGGCGTTGCACAGGAAGGCCAGCACGGCGCGGTCCACGCCCAGGGAGGGCTCGATGCAGTAGGGGATGTAGCGCTCGTTGGAGACCGGATCCAGGTACTCCATGGACTTGCCGGAGTGGTTCTGATGCTGTGTCAAGTCGTAGTCGGTGCGGTCCGCCACGCCCCACAGTTCGCCCCAACCGAAGGGGAAGAGGAATTCAAAGTCGGTGGTGGCCTTAGAGTAGAAGGCCAGCTTCTCCGGCTCATGGTCGCGCAGGCGCAGGCTCTCTTCCTTCATGCCCAGGCTCAGCAGCCAGTCACGGCAGAAGGAACGCCAGTAATTGAACCACTCCAGATCCTCACCGGGCTTGCAGAAGAATTCCAGCTCCATCTGCTCGAATTCACGTGTGCGGAACGTGAAGTTGCCGGGGGTGATCTCGTTGCGGAAGGACTTGCCGATCTGGGCAATACCAGCAGGCAGCTTCTTGCGGGTGGTGCGCATGACATTCTGGAAGTTGACGAAGATGCCCTGTGCGGTCTCGGGCCGCAGATAGATTTCATTGGAGGCGTCCTCGGTGACACCCGAGTGGGTCTTGAACATGAGATTGAACTGACGGATGCCGGTGAAGTTCTTCTTGCCGCACACCGGGCAGACAATCTCGTGGTCACGGATATAGGTTTCGAGTTCCTCGTTGGTCCAGCCGTCGCCGGTCTCCTCGCCCTTGGTGAAGTCCTCAATGAGCTTGTCGGCGCGGAACCTGGCCTTGCAGTCGCGGCAGTCCATGAGCGGATCGTTGAAGCCGCCCACGTGGCCGGAGGCTACCCAGACCTCGCGGTTCATGAGGATCGCGCAGTCAAGTCCCGTATTGTACTTGCTCTCCTGCACGAACTTCTGCCACCAGGCGCTCTTGACATTGTTCTTGAAGGCGACACCCAGGGGGCCGTAATCCCAGGTGTTGGCAAGACCGCCGTAAATTTCACTTCCGGGGAAAATAAAGCCGCGGTTCTTACACAGCGCCACGAGCTTGTCCATTGTCAGTTCAGCCATGATGGCATCCTCCTAGAAATCTCAATTCCGGGCTATGATAGGTCAGCATGCACGCTTTGTCAAGGAAAATCCGGCGAAAACGGGGCAGTGGCGGCGGGAGGAAAAGTGGCGGGAAAGTACGGGATTGTATACAAAAGGGAGGAAAAGAAACGAAAGAAAAATCTGTTTTCTTGCTTGAAAAGATGAAAAACTCATGTATAATAAAAGATGGTTGAGATGGCCCGGGCACCTGCCACGGCCATCTGGAAGTAGATAACGAGGAGTTGACCGTGTTGCAGACATTGTATGGGAAAGCGGGTCGCAAGGTCCCCAAGGCGAGGATCAACCATAAGGTGTGGCCGTACCTGTATGCCTGGGAGGTTATCACAGGGAACAAGGACGTCGACGACAGCACCTTCAGAGATCCCGCGATTACCTTTGCAGATATAGAGGAAGATCCCGCGCTCAAGAACAAGCTGCCCGATGGCTTTTTCTTCTGGGCATGCTTCAACTATCGCGATAACCTGCGCGAATTCATCGAGCAGATGGAAGGCAAGGAGAACTGGTGGCGCATTGCCACGGCGCGCGCCGAAGGGCAGAAGCTGGCAGAGATCGGGGCAAGCGCACACCTGACAAGCGAGCGCGTGCGCCAGATCTGCAATCTGCTTATCGCCCGTGCGCGCCAAAAGGGCGGCTTGGATCTGCTGGCCAAGATTGCAAGTATGCGCAACCGCACCGACTGCATCACCTGCCAGGAGCTGGACGAGGATCTCGGGCGCAAGTCCAGAGTCCTCATCTTCCTTCTGACCAATATGCTCGGCGAGGACGACGAATGGTACTTCTGGGAGGAGGCCAACTGCATCATCCTGGACGGCGGCCGTCAGGTCCCCGATCAGGTCCGTGCCTATGTCGATACGATCCCCTCGGTAATCCCGGGCCGCGACCTCCCCAAGGAGGTGGCGAAGGCCGGTGAAAACGGACTGTCTCCCGTGGTCTTTGAGTCCTACATCCGCAGCACCATGAAGTTTGACGGGCACAACTGGCACAGCGGTGCGATTCAGACGCAGGCGGTGTGTGAGGATATCATGAACAGCTATTTCCAGGACGGCATCTATATTTACGATAAGGATGCCCTGGAGGAGTTCCGCAATAAGGCGAGGGAAAAGTACGGCCCTGACGCGCCTGTGCCCACCAACGACCACGCGATGACGGTGCTGCTCAACCGTATCTCCATGCTGCGCGACCGCGGCATCTACGTCCCGATCCGCTCGGGTATTCTCCCGCCCGACCTTGTGGCCCGCATGCGCGCCTACATGGAGGAGCATGGACAGGTCAGCTACATGTATAATACCCTCTTCGGCGTCTTCCGCGATGAGCTTCTGGAGCTTGGCATTGACAACCGCTATTACCTCCAGGGTGTCCTGCGTCAGGACCTGGGCGAGGGCTATACCCTTACGCGCGACTATATCACCACCAACGAGGAGGACAAACAGCTCAAGGATCCTGTGATCCAGTATATCAAGGATGCGGGACGCCTGGTGACCAAGGACGAATTGGCCAACGTCTTCCATACCTCCCCGTATCTCGCCTACAACTGTGCGCTCATGGATCGGCAGATCATCAACTATTTCGGCCAGTATATGCATGTGGACAACCTGCATCTGACCGATGAGGATGTGAGCAATCTCCGCAGCGAGGTGGATGCCCTGCTTGCCGACGGCAAGCTGCACGAGACCAAGGAACTGCTCAAGGTTCTTCGCCGCAAGTATCCGCAACTGGTGCAGAAGGCACATCTGGATGCCCCCTATCCCGTCTTCTCCCTCCTCAATTCCCTCTTCGCCGGGCAGTATAAGCTCAACCGCCCCTACATTGCTCTTCGCGGCTCCGAGGGTGCCAAGGAGATTACCGCGATCAAGGGTGAACCCGGTACCCGCTCCAAGGCGCATACCTCCATGCCCAAGCACCGCGAGACTGCGGGTCCCGCGCAGATCCTGCAGACCATCGAGGAGGCCGGAAGCACCGGTATGACGATGGCCGAATTGCACCGGCAGTATCACGCGACCAAGCAGTACCTGCTCAACACCTGCGATGATCCTTCGATCATGCTGGTAGGTGACCGGGCGATCTGCGTGCGCAACCTGCAGGGTCTGGAGGAGGCCCAGGACAAGGCCTATGAGGTCCTCTCCAAGGAGCTCACGGCAAACCATGTGGTCCGCCGCAACCGCGTCAGCGAGATTATTCGCGCCGCGATGCCTGACTTCTTTGACGCAAACGGGCTGGATGAGTACGATGCCGGCTTCTACTTCGTCAAGTACGTCTTCGACAAGATCCATTATAAGGATGTGCCGTGGTTCTTCCATCCGCACAACCGCTCGATTTCCATTGGGGCCGAGACGAGCGAAGTGACGCTCATGGGCCAGGTGACCGCCTACTGCCGCTCCATGGAGCGCCCTGTAGCCATGTCCGAAATTGTGAATCGGCTGCAGTCCCTGGGCTTTAATACCGATAACCTCAAGTACAACCTGCACCTGTGCGAGGATCCCTTCCTGTTTATCTATGGAAGGAACCTCTATGTGCTCGTGGAGAGCCTGCATATCGATGCGAAGTGGCTGGAGCAGGTGAGAGAAGGGCTTGAGAAGCTCTTTGAAGAGCAGGGTGAGCTGATTCCCTTTGAGAAGGTGACCGAGGAATGGATGCAGGAAAACCTTCCCCCGGTGGCACTGGACCTTTCCTGGAACCGGTATCTTCTGCAGCAGGTATGCCTGTTCTACGCAGAAACCGTCGGGGCCAGGACCATCAAGCCGATCGGCATGTACGATTTCAACCGCCTGCACGCCTTCATTGTGCCCAATACATCGGATGTCACCGAGGTGGGTGATGCGGTGTGGCGTTATTTGGATAAGAAGGGCATGACCGGAACGTCCTATACCTGCGATGAGCTGACGGAGATCCTGCGCGATGAGCAGATCATCGGAAGCGATGATAACCGCAGGGCCCATAAGCTGGACCGTTTCCTGACCGATCCCACACAGTTCACGTGGAATGCCTCCGGCTCCCGCGTGACGGTGCACAGTGCACACTGACAGAATGTGAACAACAGAAGACGCTGCCGTTTATTCGGCAGCATCTTCTGTTTGCCAGGGCGCATACAGATCATGCAGCCAGGCATGAATATCCATGGAATAGACGTCCCTCAGCCGGTCGGCCTGAAGAACTTCCTCCGGGGTTCCCAGGGCGGAGGCCTTCCCGTGATCCATGAGCAGAATGCGGTCAGCAAACCGCCTTGCTATGGCCACATCGTGGACGACACACAGTACGGCGCGCCCGGGTTGCCTTCGCCAGCGGTCGATGAGGGTAAAGAGCTGTTTTTGATAGATATAGTCCAGATGGTTTCCTGGCTCGTCCAGCAGCAGCACCGAAGGGTCCTGTGCGAGGACCTGTGCGAGAAAGGCGCGCTGGACTTCGCCCCCGGACAGGGTGCGGATGCGCTTGTGCCGCATCTCCTGCATGCCGGTGAGCGTGAGCGCTTCCTCCACCCGCTGGGTGCCGGCATCCGGAGAGGCGAAGGGGGAGCGGCGGGAGGCATAGCGCCCCAGACGCACGACCTCCTCCACGGTAAAGTCGAAATCCCCGCTGTTCTTCTGCAAAAGAAGCCCCATGCGCTTGGCCCGTTCGGTGCTCTTCATGGTAGCGAGCGGAAGACCGGTCAAACGGATGTCCCCCTCGCAGGGAAGGGTCCCGGAGAGGGCGGAGAGCAAAGTGCTTTTGCCTGCGCCGTTGGGGCCGATGAGCATGAGCCATTCGCCCTCCATGAGGGAGAAGGAGATATCCTCCACAATGCGCTTTCCTCCGAGGGAGACGCAGACGTGCGAGGCTTCAAGCAACATTCCCGATCCCCCTCTCTGTTTTGCGGGCGTGGCGGAAGATGAGGATGAATGCGACAGCGCCAAAGAGCGAGGTCACAACCCCGATGGGCAGCTCAATGGGCGAGAGCAGGGTTCTCCCTAAAAGATCCGCGAGCATGAGAAAGATGGCACCGCCATAGAGGGAGGCGGGGAGCAGCCGCCTGTGGCCCGGCCCTAAGAGCAGGCGGAGCATATGCGGCACCACAAGGCCCACAAAGGCGATGGAGCCGCCGATGGATACGCATACTCCGATGAGCATGGAAACCGTGATGAGCACGGTGAGCTTGACGCGCCGCACATGGACCCCGATGTGCCATGCATTCTCCTCCGAGAGTGCGAAGGCGTTGAGCTCATCGCAGAGCGAAAGGAGAATCACGCTGCCAAGGATGAGGGATACAAGCAGAATCAGGGCCTGGGTGTAGGTCGCGCCCGAGAGCGAGCCCATGGTCCAGAAGGTGATGGACTTGATCCGTTCCCCTGCAAAGGAGATGGTGAGGGAGATGAGGGCGGAGGCAAACATGGAGAAGATGATGCCGATGAGAATGATGCTATTGGTGGCAAGCGACCTGTCCAGGGCATAGGCGAGGGAGAGGATCAGCACCAGGGAGAGAAAGGCAAAGAGCATGGCAAAGACCATGGTCGTGCCGTAGGTAAGCCCCGGAATGCGGAGCCCCAACGCCAGGGAGAGCACCGCGCCAAAGGAGGCGCCGGAGGAGACGCCCAGGGTGGAGCCGTCAGCCAGGGGGTTGCGCAGCAGCCCCTGCATGGCGCATCCGCAAAGCGAAAGGCAGCTTCCCACAAGCCCCACGCAGATCACGCGCGGGAGACGGATGGAGCGGAGGATGACGGCGTTTGTGCCGGTGGGCTTGAGACCGAAAAAAAGCTCCCGGAAGGTATGCAGCGTGTCCCTAAGGGGGATGGCTACCGAGCCTGCGCAGACACACAGAAGAAAGGTGACAAGCAGGAGAAAGAGGGACAGGAGATGGAACGGGAGGGTATAGTTTCCTTGTCTTTTCATGGGCATGTCTTATACCGGAGACCGGGATGCCATATCTTGGCATCCCGGCTTGTTTTCATTTCTCAGGCAGCGGGCACAAGCTCGGCTTCCTGCTCGGTGACAAAGTCAAAGAGGGTCTTGGCGGCATCCTCCAGACGGGGACCCGGACGGGAGATCTCGTTGGAGTCGGCGTTGAGAATGGTACCGTTTTGTACAGCCTTCAGGTTCTCCCAGCCGGGACGAGAAACGATCTCTTCCACCGGGGTGGGGCCTTCGCCGTAATACATGGTGATGGTTACGATGTAGTCCGGATCACGGGCAATGACCTGCTCCTCGGAGATGGCGCCCCAGCCATCCACGTCAGCGAAGGCGTTCTCCAGGCCGCACAGCGTCGCGAGCTCGTCCATGAAGGTGCCCTTGCCAGCGGCCCACAGGCCCCACTGCAGGGGGCTGACCTCGAAGTAGACGGTCTTGCCGCTGCCTTCGCCCGCAGCCTCGCGGATGGCGTCAAAGGTGGAGGTCATGCCGGAGATGATGGCTTCGGATTCCTCGGTCTTGCCGACCAGGGATCCGATGAGACGGATGGCCTCATAGGTGCCCTCAATGGTCTGCGCATCGGAGACGACCACGCGGATGCCGGCGTTTTCCAGGGCTTCCACCTGCTCGGTGGTCTGTGCCATGGTCGCCATGAGCACGACCTGGGGATCCAGCGCCTTGATCTGCTCGATGTTGGTCTCATAGCCCGACTGGACCGAGGGGACAGTGAGCACCTCCTCCGGATAGTCGCAGTATTCGCCGCGGCCCACCAGCAGGTCACCCGCACCCAGGGCATAGAGAATCTCGCAGTCCGCAGCCGTCAGTGCGACGATGCGGGTGGCGGGCGCATCCAGCGTGATCTCGCGGCCGGTCATGTCGGTCACGGTCACACCTTCTGCGCTGGCAGCCGTCATGCCAAGGAGCATGAAGGCGCACAGAAAAAGGGAGAGAAGTCTTCGGAACATAGCGTTCCCCTCCTAAAAAATAGATTCACAAATGAATCAGCGAAGCATCACTGCTTCGGAGGAACACCATTTGACTTCTGTCTCATGGCAAGCCCCATACCCAGGGGGTGTTCGAGCGACACAAACAGGTCTCCCGGCTTGGCTTCATCCTGACAGCACACCTTCCCACATTCCAGAGAATGCAGTGGTTTCCTCGTGCTCTCGTCCGCTTCACGGTTACTGGGATAGCCCGGAATTCACATCCGTGTTCCCGTGACACTTTTCGTGCCGCGCATCGCTGCGCAGATGTGTCGGCCATTCATTTGTCGCAGGCATTATACTTGCCGTTAGTATGCGCGTCAATGCACCCCAAAGAAGGGAAACGAGGAAGGGATACGGCGCTTGCCTGTCGAAAGAGAAGGCGAAGTGTAAAACAAGAAATGGGGCGGGGATATGGGTTGGATCCGGGCAGACATGCAGGAGGGATATCCTGTCTTTGTACGACGTTTTGCCATGAAGGCGGGGGATAGGGGATTACTTCGAATCACAGGCCTTGGACTTTACCGAGCGTATCTGAACGGCCATCGGGTCGGGGAGGACTTCCTGACACCTGGCTTCAACGATTACAGCGCCTATGTGCGCAGGCGCTCCTACGATGTTTCAGCGCTGCTCGTGCAAGGAGAGAATGTCCTGGAGGTCTATCTCGGGGAAGGCTGGTACATGGGAAGGCTTGGCATGAGCAGTGGCCCGGACAGGCATTTTGGGGATACCCTCATGCTGCATGCCACGCTGGAGCTCACCTCACAGACGGGCGAAGGGCAGGTCATCTGTACGGACGAAGCGTGGGAGGCCTACCGGTCCCCTGTCACGATGTGCTCCATCTATGACGGCGAGTACAGGGACGATACGCTGCTAAGGACGTACCTTGGGCATGCCGTGCTGGCAAGCAGCGAGGGGATAGGGGAGATCGAGGAGGACAGTACACCGCCGATTCGGGTGGTGGAGGAGCGAAAGCCGGTCAAGCTCCGGGACGCGCGCGGGGATACCGTCCTGGACTTCGGACAGAACTTCTCAGGTATCATTCGCTTCCATAATACCCTGCCGCGGGGGAAGACGGTGCTGCTTCAGACCGGCGAAGTCATGGAGCATGGGGCCTTCTTTCGAGACAATCTTCTGACGGCAAAATCGGAATTCCGGTATACCTCCGACGGCGCGGAGAAGGACGTGGAGGCGATGTTCACCTTCTTCGGCTTCCGGTATGTGCGCGTGACCTGTGACATAGATATGGATGCCTCCGCGTTCACCGCCCTGGTGCTCAGCTGCGATCTGCCCGAGACTCTCCATATCCGGACAGGCCATGCGGGCCTTAACCGGCTACTCGAAAACAGCCGCTGGAGCCGCCTGAGCAACTTCCTGGATGTGCCCACGGATTGCCCGCAGCGGGATGAGCGGCTCGGATGGACAGGTGATGCCCAGGTGTTTGCGCACACCGCCCTCCTCCAGGCAGACTGCCGGGACTTCTATAGGAAGTACCTGCGGGATTTGCGGGAAGATCAGGTGCGCTACTATGCGGGTGACCTGCCCATGTTCTGCCCTTCGCTCAAGGGTATGGCAGGGGTAGGCGGCGCGGTCTGGGCGGACGTGGGCGTCATTCTTCCCTGGGAGCTCTACCAGACCTACGGGGAGACACGGCTTTTGGAGGAAAACTGGGAGCTCATGCGGGACTACACCGAGGTGCGCATCCGAAAGGACAGGGAAGCGGGCTTTACGCATACGCGCTTTGACGAGTTCAGCTTCGGCGACTGGCTCGCCCTGGACGGTCTTGGGCCGAAATCGGTGTTCGGCGGCACGGAGACGGCCTATATCCAGGGTGCCTACTACCTGCAGGCCGTGGAAATCACGGGAAAGGCGGCCGAGATCCTGGGGAAAGCGGAGGCGGCCGCGCGCTACCTGTCGCTCGCCCGGGAGATCCGGGAGGCCCTGATGGAGATGTATGTCACCGCGGGCGGAAGACTTTCTGTCGATACGCAGACCGGCTATATTCTTGCCCTTCGCCATGGGCTCTTCCGCGACCGGGAGGTTATGCGGGAGGACTTCCGAAGGCGTCTTCAGCGCGATCACTATGAGATCGCCTGCGGCTTTACCGGCGCACCGCTGCTCATCGGCACCCTGTTTGACGAGGGTATGGTAGACGAAGCGTATCGGATCCTCTTTAGCGAGGAGGCGCCGGGATGGCTCTACGAGGTCAGGATGGGCGCAACGACGATATGGGAGCGGTGGAATTCACTGGAGGCGGACGGCAGTGTCTCCGACACCGGGATGGACAGCTTCAACCACTATGCCTACGGAAGTGTGAGCGCTGCCGTGTACGAGCATATCGCGGGCCTCTCCTGCGCTTCTCCCGGCTGGCAGAAGGCGCGCATCGCGCCATGCATCCGGGCTTATCTCAAAAACTGTCAACTGCGCTACCAAAGCCCTGCGGGAACTTGGGAGGTGGCCTGGTCGATCCTTCCCGGCGGGGAGGTGACGCTTACGGCCCATGTGCCGGAGGGGTGCAGCGCGACGCTTCTGCTCCCGGATGATCCAGAGCGCCGCATACTGGAGCTTGCCGCGGGCACTGCGTCCTTCCGCTACCGGCCTGTGCGCGATTACCTCCATCCCTTTGACGGGAACAGCCTGATCCTGGACCTGATCCGGCACCCGGAGGCGGAACAGGTGCTTGCAGTGCATGCCCCTACGCTGCATGCGCTTGCGGTCGATCCTACATGCGATGTGCGCTACAGGCGATTGAATGAGCTGAGCTGGGGTGTGCCCAGGCAGGCGAAGACGGAGGCACAGCATCTCGGCGAAAAGCTCCGGCAGGTAGAGCTGTAACAGGGTATACAAAAAGGCTGGATCATCCAGCCTTTTTGCGTGTCAATCGATGAAGGAGCGCTTGAGTGCGCCAAAGCCCTCGATGAGCCTGTCGGTGTAGCGATCGAACTCGGGGTCGGGTACCTGGAGCTCCGGATGGGAGAGGACATAGTCCAGTGTCTGACGTGCGCCGAGATAGAAGGGCGTGGTGCAGACAAACTCCGGGGCAAAGCGCTTGATTTTGCTGTTGTCAAAGACGACCGACACGGCCTTGTCGCCGCTCAGGGATCCGTTAAAATCGTAATTGCTGGTTGCGGCGAGGAAATCCGAGGGCACATGGAAGGCATGCAGCTCCTTGCCCAGGGCCTCTGCGATCTCACGCATGATCTCGTTCCATGGAAGGGACTCGTCGGAGGTGATATGGAAGGCCTCGCCGAGCGTTTTCGTGTTGCCCATGAGTCCGACAAAGCCCTTGGCGAAGTCGGAGGCGTGGGTGACGGTCCAAAGCGACGTGCCGTCCCCGTGGATGATGATGGGCTTATCGTCCAGGATGCGGCGGACCACCTGCCAGTAGCCTCCGTTGCCGTGAACGGCCACGGGGAGGGAACGGTCGCCGTAGGTATGGCTCGGGCGCACAATGGTGACCGGGAAGCCATCCTTGGCGTAGGCCTCCATAAGGATGGCTTCGCAGGCGATCTTGTCGCGGGAATACTGCCAGAAGGGATTCACCATGGAGGTGCCCTCGGTGATCACATAGTTCCTGGCCACCTTGTGATAGGCGGAAGCGGAGGAAATATAGATGTACTGTCCACACCTTCCCGTAAAGAGGGCAATGTCCTGGCGGACATGATCGGGTACATAGGCGACGAAATCGCATACGACATCGAAGGTGCGTGATCCGAGCACGCTGCGGACGGCAGCGTCATCCCGGATGTCGGCAGTCAGTACCTCGACGCCCTCGGGAACATCGCCATTGTGCGAGCCGCGGTTGAGGATACAGACCTTCCAGCCCTTGGAGAGAAGCCGGGCGGTGACGGCAGTGGAGATGGTTCCGGTGCCGCCGATGAGAAGTGCGCTCAGTGCCTTGATGGTTTCCATGATGGGTCCCCCTTGATTACTTGCCCATAGTGCGGGCGATGTAGTCCTCGTAGTTGCAATAGTAGTCTGCGATGGTGCCGTCGTCGTGGATCTCCAGGATACGGTCGGCGACGGTGGTGATGAACTGGTGGTCCTGGCAGGTGAAGATCACGTTGCCGGGGAAGTTGATGAGTGCGTTGTTGACAGCGGTGATGGATTCCAGATCCAGGTGGTTGGTGGGCTGGTCGAGCATGAGGAAGTTGGCGCCCGAGAGCATCATACGCGAGAGCATGACGCGGACCTTCTCACCGCCGGAG
>JAFUZB010000259.1 GCA_017476845.1 Clostridia bacterium | reverse complement strand
TTACAGTCTGCTCCCTTTGGCCACTCGGGAACCCATCCATATGAGGTTTGTTTCCCTTATATTAAGTGATGGAGCTGGCGATGGGACTTGAACCCGCAACCTGCTGATTACAAATCAGCTGCTCTGCCAATTGAGCTACACCAGCACAGTCAACTTTGTGCAAAACCTGCGGTATCAAGAAGAGACGACCCGGAAGGGGCTCGAACCCACGACCTCCAGCGTGACAGGCTGGCGCTCTAACCAACAGAGCTACCGGGCCAGGACAATATGGGCCTTCGGGGACTCGAACCCAGGACCAACCGGTTATGAGCCGGCCGCTCTAACCAACTGAGCTAAAGGCCCATCACCCAAGAAAGTGGTGACCCCGTCGGGATTCGAACCCGAGTAGCCGCCGTGAAAGGGCGGTGTCTTAGGCCACTTGACCACGGGGCCATACCTACGAACCAGGTCTTGGGAATGTCGGGGTGAAGGGATTCGAACCCCCGGCCCCATGCTCCCAAAGCACGTGCGCTACCAGACTGCGCTACACCCCGGTACCGTTGTCGCTCCGGTGTTTGTGTCCCGCAGGCGACGGTTGATATCTTATCGCAGGTTCACGTTTTTGTCAACAGGTTTTTTCAGATTTTCTTCTTTTTCGTTTTTTGCCCATGGAAATGTTGTGAATCTTATCTTTTTCAATAATTCTCGCTTGCCACGTTTTGAATAGATAGTTATACTTTAAGTGATATCTGACTGATTTTTCTTTTTCAAACGGAACAATGGAGGCTTTTGTCCTATGCTTGAAACCATCCTCCCAGAGCAGATGAAGCTCCTTGAAGAAACCTATATGTCGACTTACGCGATTCCCTCCATTCTCCTCATGGAGCAGGCTGCGCAGGGCATTGTAGATGCCATTTCCCGTCACGCGGATCAGAAGGCTTGTGTGGTCTTCCTTTGCGGTCCGGGAGCCAACGGAGGAGACGGGTATGCCGCAGCGCGTATATGGCAGATTCGCGGTGGTACTTCCCGCATCTTCGAGCTGTCCGATCGCGCATCTGGCGATGCTGCCGTAAATCGAACTTTAGCCCTTCAGCACGGATGCACTCTCGTCTCGGATCTTTCCCTGCTCTTCCAAGGTGCTTCGGTCATCGTCGATGCACTTTTCGGCACCGGGCTGTCCCGCCCACTGGAAGGGGATGCGGCACAGGTCATTGATGCTGCCAATCGGTCCACTCTTCCTATTATTGCCGTTGATATCCCTTCTGGGCTCAGCGGGAAAACCGGTGAAATATTAGGTGTTGCCTCCCATTGTATTGAAACCGTCACCTTTCACCGTCCGAAAACCGGGCTCTTCCTCCGACACGGTCCAAGGATATGTGGAAAGCTCACCGTGCATCCGATCCTGATTCCCGCATCCTACGGTTCCATTCCCGGACTCCAGGTGATCCAGTCTCGCGATCTTCCCGCGCTCATCGCGCCAAGGCCTGCTGACGCGCACAAAGGGACCTATGGCCGCACACTCATCTTTGCCGGCTCGCGGGGCCTGGCCGGGGCCGCCGCCATGTGTGCGCGGGCTGCTATCCGAGCCGGGAGCGGACTCACTACCCTTTTGTGTGTTTCCGACATACTTCCCATCCTGCAGGTGCTTGTACCCCAGGCAACCTGCCTTCCCCTTCCCAACAACACCGAAGAAGCCTGTGCCATGACTTCCCAGGCCCTCACCCGCGCAGATCGCGCCGTGATCGGCTGCGGCCTTTCCACAGATGAAGCTTTACTTCCTCTGCTATCCGTCTTCCGAAGTGCCTCCTGCCCCGTGATCTGGGACGCCGATGCGCTCACCCTTCTCTCCAGGCATCCAGACCTGCTCCCGCTCAAGTCAAATGACATCATCACGCCGCACCCGGGTGAAGCCGCGCGCCTGCTCGCAGTAAGCACAAGTGAAGTGGTAGGCGATCCGATGCAGGCCCTCTCCGAGCTCCGCAGACGCACCGGTGCTTCTGTTCTCCTCAAGGGGGCCAGAACGCTCATGGGCACCGAAAGCGGACAAGCGGTCAATCTCAACGGCACCCCCGCACTGGCAAAAGGTGGAAGCGGCGACCTCCTTGCAGGGATCCTCGCCGCGCTGCTTGGGCGCGTCAGCGGAGAAGATTCGACGCTCACTGCCATGCAGTGTGCCTGTTATATCCATGCGCAGGCGGCCCAGACAGCCTGTAAGGAAGTCGGCGAAGACTGCGTGACCGCAGAGGATATTCTCAGTTCCATCCGCCTAAGGTAAGTCCATATCTTGGATACGAAAAAGTGCGGCACAACGTGTCGCACTTTTCGTATGCACTTACACCTGGGCACGCAGCACACATACGCTGGGCTGACAGGAGAGATCATCCGCCGTGACGCGAAGAAGATCCAGTGTCTCCGTTTCCTTGCCAAGTTCACGCTTACATGCATCAAGAAAAGCATCCACCTTAGCAATCGGCCAATCATCATTGAATGCCGTTTTGTAGTGCATCGGAAGAATAATCTGTGGCTTCAGATGCTTGCAGATTTCCAGCGCCTGCTGTGCATCAATCGTGAAATATCCTCCCACAGGAATCAGCAAAACATCCACATGTCCGATCTTAGCATAGAGATCCTCGTCAGGCAGGTGTCCGAGGTCTCCCAGGTGAGCTACCCTGAGGCCTTCTGTTTCCAGAACAGCAATCAGGTTGCTGCCGCGAAGGCTCCCCTGCTTGTCATCGTGATAGGATGCCAGCATATGCACCTGTGTTCCGAAAGCGAGGGTATGTGTTCCCTCGGTATCAATCACCTTTTCCACACCGCGAAGGGTTTCCACGGCATCATGATCGTGATGGTGGTGGCTGACAAGAACCACATCCGCCTCGGTATCCCCCACAGGATAACCCGTGGAGGCATCAAAGGGATCTGTACAGATCCGCATGCCGGACATGAGTTCAATGAGAAATTTGCTGTGACCAAGACAGGTAAAGATCATCTTTCTGACACTTCCCAGTGAAAAATGTGCCTCAATCCGTTATAACATAAGGCTTCTCGCCCAAAAGAATCGCAAAACTGACATCAATTGACACGGCATAAGGGCCCACCAAGCAGGAACGTTCATTTGGTGGGAGAATCTGCCTGGAAAAACTGCTCGATTCGCGGACATCCCATCTTATTGTGGATATGCAAGATCGTCGTGAACAATCTTGATTTTCTTTGAAAAAAACG
>JAFUZB010000258.1 GCA_017476845.1 Clostridia bacterium | reverse complement strand
CATCGTGAAGGTGTACATCCTATCCGGCGCATGCGTATCTCGGATCATACTGTCATAGACTTCCAGGCCATATCCCTCTGAAAGCTGATGGATTCGCACATTGATGGTGTGCATGTCAAAGTACGTATGTCCGCTCTCCCCGGTGCCCATCTCATCTGCCTGATCGAAGTCCATCTCCCCAAGATGCGCTTCAAACCGATCCGTCAGATAGTCCTCAAGCAGATGGTCCAGGGCCGTCAGTTCGCTCTTGTCCCGCAGATATCCCCACATGGCCTCTTCGTCAAAACGCTCGTAGAATCCCCCGCCTTCACCCATGAATAGCAGCAGCCGCCCTTCTTCGTCGCTATAGGGAAAGGCTTTATCCATGATCAGTCTGCGTCCGTCCTCGCCCTCTGCATCCTACAGTTGGATAACGCACCACGTGTTAGCTCCGCCCCTTTGCAAATGCTTGGGCGGGAAAAGCTCCCCGTCTCCAGCAACGAGCCAGGTCATCTGTCCGCCTGGGGATAGGATAAAGCCGTCCCCGCCAACCTCACCGCCACCGGTAAAGCGCCATGCCCCACAGAGTGCTTCCATCGCTGACAGATCCTCCGTATATGCCGATGTGAGCAGCGAGACTATCGGCATGAACCCGCGTACGCGTTTCCCTTCTGTGATTGTCTCCACATAGGCAAACCTCTCCGTATTCACGGAGGTTTCGCACAGTACGGTGACACTGTCGCCGTATCTGACGGTCGCGATGGCGCGTCTGCTGTAGTAAGGATCATCTGTCAGTACGGTGGCATCGCTCACTGTCGTCCTAACATTGTCCCAACCAAAAGGCAGCACGTCCCTTGCCTCACTTCGCATGTGCTCCGTTGGCCGTACATAGCCTACACGCGCAGCCGCGGCTGAGACATCGTAATAGATGAGCCACCAATCACGATCATCAGGGTCCTCACAAAGCACCTTGAAAGGCTCATTCAGACTCACTGCCGCCTTGCCCTTCGCTCCGCGGTAGGCTGCCTCGGATGGGGCACTGTAGACGGGCAGCAGCGTGTTCTCCATCAGGTCCACCTGCGTGACCCACCATCCGTCAAATAACTCCTGGTCTCCTGACAAAAAAGCCTCCAGTTCAACGGCCTTTCCTGCAGATATCGCAAGACTGAGGGCCACGATGAGCATGAGCCCCCATAGCCATCTTCCTGTGTCCCGTATGCCTCTTTCCGTTGCCTTCCTCATACCTATCTCTCCCCTTGCTATCACATTGCGGATACCCCAAGGAGCCATGCGTCCAGCGGCATTTCCCGGAACACACTAAGCTCTGTAGAGAAAACGGAAGAGATCTCCGAAAGCCTCCCCTGACCTGCAATCAAAGGATTGATGCAGCGCTTTTTGGCCTGTACCCGCCGCCAGTCATCGCCCAGCCCTGGAGTGACCGAAGTGCGCATCTCACACAGTCCTGTGTACCACTGCCATCGCGTGGCTGTGTGTGCATCCCGTTTCAGTCTTTCGACCAACGGTCCCTCCGTTTCGTACAGTGCCTGCATGTCCGTCACGCCCGCATCCAGGGCGTCGCGCACAATCTCCGAGAGCATCTGCATGCAGTAGCGATCCGCATCCGAGACGTACACGCGGGAGCATTGCAAGGACAATAGCCCAAAGCGCAGCGCCTTGTCCGCGTCTGTGAACCCAAGCTCCTCCTGCCCGTCCTCCGCGCGCAGCACACGGATATCCTCGTACAGCTCCCGTATCTCCTCCTTGCAGCCAAAACCAAAGCTGTAAATATTGCCCATCGTGTACTCCAGCCGGTCAGCAGACAGCCGCGGACTATCGTTGTCCGCAATTGGATAAAGATGGTAATCCTCCACCTCCTCAGGACTGATCCCGCACCTTGCAAGCACTTTCTGCAGCGCCCGGTCCTCGCGGATGATCTCCCCGGTCCCCGCTTCCGTGGACTCCTGCGTCAGATAATCTCCGTTCATAAAGTCGATCACATGCGCAAAGCAGGGACTCGCCACATCGTGCAAAAGACCCGCAAGCGCCTGCTTCCTGTCCCCGGTATGCTGCCAGACAATTCTCGCTACTCCGATTGAGTGCAGATAGCGCGTGTATTCTCTGCCCTTTCTAAAGATGGGAAAGGCCGTGTATTCGCAGCCACAGTTCATCCCGATCCCCCGAAGACGCTGCATGCAGGGACTCTCCAGCGCGTCCGCAAGGAAATCCGGAAGACTCCTGCTGTATATGCCGTGCAGTGTTTCCATTTCTATCGCCCACTCTCCTTTTCGCTCAGAACCATTCCCGCTTCTTGAACCACCTGAAGAGAAACACCACGATGGCAAACGAGAGCACAATCACCAGGGGATATCCCCACCAGACATTGAGTAAGGGCATGTTGGGGAAGTTCATGCCAAACCATCCCGCAATGAGCGTCAGCGGAAGAAAGATCGTCGAAACAACGGTCAGAATTCCCATGAGGTGATTCTGCTTCTCCTGCTGCTGGGTCTGATAGAGCTCCCGCACCTGGACTATGTGATCCCGAAGCGCTGTCACCAGGTCCTGCAGCCGGACCACGCGCTTGGTGAACATTTCAAAGAAGCGCAGCTGACTTTTGTGGAAGAAGCCGTTCTCATTCTCCTCCAGCTCCTGCCCGAAATCGATGAGCTGCTCGTAATGCCGCCGTAGGGCCAAGACCTGGGACCGGATGTCCAGGACCTCCTCCATCTTCCCGTCCAGATCCCCCTCGAGCAACTCGTCCTCCATCTCGCTAAGCCGCTCCTCGATATCCTCCAAAAGCGTCAGATCCCCTCCTATGAGCTGCTCCAGGTAGTCATACACAAACCTCTCCAGGGTCGGATTCTGCCACTTCTTGCTCCCTTGGATCCGCTCTATGACCTGCAGCGCTTCTCCATTGGGATCAATGAAGATCATGCCGCGCGCATTGAGCGCAAACCCGTATACGACAGGCTCTCCGCCCAGATCATCCCTGCGCGGTATGCAAAGGGATCCCGTCAGTGCATCAAGATTCACCTCGGCCTTGGTCACCCGGGTCCTGGTCATATCCAGGTCGGTCTCCATACCAAGGCGCACCCGGACCGCCTCCCATTCCTCGGGAGATATCGCCAGGACATACGGCTGCGCCATGCCTGCAGCCTCCTCAAGGGTGGAAGCTGTCAGCTGTTCCCGGATCAAATAACACTGCATCCCGCTCTCTCGCTTTCTTTGTTCAATTTCAAAGGGATTGTAGCATACCGGGTCTTATGCGTCATCTCTCCCTTGCGCTTTTCGCCTGTAGCGCTACAATGTTTCCCGGAGGTGTTCCACATGTGGGATGAAGCAAAGATCGCATCGCTCGTTCAGGCCCAGCGGGACTATTTTGCTACGGGCGAAACGCTGCCAGTGCACTTTCGCGAGGAGATGCTACGGCGCCTCAAGGAAGGCCTGAAAAAGCATGAGGCTGCCCTCATACAGGCCCTGCGGGACGACCTGGGCCGCACCGATGCCGAGGCCTACTTCTGCGATATCGGAACGGTCATCACCGAAGTCAACGAGATACTGCATCACCTGAAAAAGTGGGCAAAACCCGAGAAACACTTTAGCGGACTGATGTGCTTTCCCAGCCTGATCACCCATGTCTATAAGATGCCCTATGGCACCACCCTGGTGATCTCGCCCTTCAATTTCCCGATTCTTCTTTCCCTTGGTGTGCTTGCGGCAAGCATCGCCGGCGGAAATACTGTGATCCTCAAGACAAGCTCCAAGTCAGCCCACTGCACCCAAGCACTTCAGGTCATGCTCTCCGATACCTTCCCGGAAAAGTATGTGTGCCTGGTGGACGGCGGACATGACGTGGCTGACCTGTGCCTCGCCCAGCGCTTTGACAAGATCTTCTATACCGGTTCCCCCGCCGTGGCCAAGCACGTGCTGGAGATGGCCGCCAGAAACCTCACGCCTGTCGCCCTTGAGCTCGGCGGAGAAAACGGAAACTGGTGCGTGGTCCGAAAGGATGCCGATCTTCGCGACGCCGCACGAAAGATTGCCTTCTTCAAGCTGCTCAATGCGGGCCAGATCTGTATCAATATCAACCAGGTCGCCGTGGCACGCGAGGTGGCAGAGCCCTTCCTCTCCTGCTTAAAGGCTGAGTTCACACGCCAGATCTCCGAAAACGCCATCACCAACCCTGAGTATCCCCGTCTCATCTCCCGAAATGCCTATGACAAGTGTGCCCGAGAAGCGGACGCCTACCGCGACCGGATCCTGTATGGAGGAACTGGGGATCCCGATACCCTGCGCTATGCACCGACCATCATCTATCCGGTGGAAACGCATGAAGCCATCGTTAACCATGAGCTCTTCAGCCCCCTGCTCCCCGTTGTCCCCTTTGACGATGCGGAGATTGATACCCTCCTTAAGGAGATGCAAACGCGGGAGCATCCGCTTGCGCTCTATCTCTTTACCCGGGATATCCATTGGGCCAACACCGTCATGCAGACCCAGCAGTATGGGGGCGGATGCATCAACGAGGTGTGTCTGCACATCATGGTCAAGGGAGTTCCCTTCGGCGGAACAGGGCACTCCGGCATGGGAGCCTATCACGGGGAATGGGGATTCCGTGAATTCACCCATCCGTCCACCGTGCTCACCGGTTCCACGCACTTAAATCTCCCCCTGCGCGAGCATCCGATGACGGGCAAGAAGGGAAAGCGTAAGCTGCGCCTGATCCGTCTGTTCGAAAGATAATCCATGCACCGAAGCCGCAAAAAGGGGACACGAAATACATCTCTTCTGTCATTTCGTGTCCCCTTTTTGTTTTGCATGCGCAACATATGGTGTGATTCCCTGTTCTTGCGGATGTCATCACACATCAGCGGGCAGATTCCCCATTAGTAGCGATTATGCACCTTCTCAATGAAGCAAAGCACGTCCTTTACCTCTATCCTCTCGCCGCTGTCGGTCAGAACGTATCCGTTCATCCTGCCGAAAACCTGGTGCTGGTCGGATACAATCACCTTAAAGTCCATCTTGGCGGCCCTGTCCAGCACAGGCGTGAATGTCATCTCAAACCTGCCTCGACTCTCATGGATCGTCCAGGGCTCCATATAATGCGGGCTCTCCATATCCTTGAGATCCACGTCCCCGGGAATGCAAATCTCCACGTCGTCCAGCTTGGTGGCCCTGCCATCCACAAAGAAGATGTTCTCCGTCGCCGCTTTCGTGTTCCCAAATCCGAACCCAATATTGAACCCGAAGGCGCGCCCGCCGATGTCCGCGTTCCCGCTGCCCCAGTACCAGGTGTTGTCGTAGGTCCACACCCCTCTGCCCCAGTCCAGCGTGCCGAAGTCGGATGCAGGGTTCAGATGCAGTGTCCTGTCGCCCCACCGGATCTCCCCGGATGCGCGCATGCAGTTGATCTTCTGATTGTAGTAGAAGTGATGCGCCTGATCCCAGGGTGTCGCGATCACCATGGTATCTCCGGTCTTTTCCTCCAGCACAATGTCTGCGCAAAGCGGCTTTCCCTCGTGGAAATCCTGGTATGTGCCGCGAATGGCACGTGTTCCCGGCCGCTTGATGAAGGCGAGCTCCAGCTTCTTGTCATGGTATTGCACATCTCCCCGCTCCGAACTCTCCGGCAGGTGCATTTTGCCCATGGGACAGACGTTCAGGATTGTGGAGGTATGCTCCCAAGGGTTCTTCTCCCCGGGGAAGAGCAGGGAGACCGACTGCAGGCCTACATACCCGTCATCCGAGAGCGTGAAGGCCGCGGCAAAGCTCTCGTCACCGCTCTTTTTCCCGTCGTGGAGTACGAGATAATAGTCCCACTCCTTGATGCGCATCTTCGGGGCACGGATCATGTCGCGCCTGTATTGCCATACCTGTCCCTTCGCCCAACCAGGCTCGACAATCTCGCCTTTTTTGTCCAGCAGAAGCTGGGGCGTTATGACCTCATGATTCCTCATCGCACTTGCCTCCCAAGTACCCGTTCTCCTGCACCCATCATGCGCCGATGCCGCCCCTCCGTCAAGCCTGGTCATGGGTGCATCCCTATCTTACCGCTGGCTCCTGTGCGCCGCGCCGGCCAATTGCATAAAGCGCGACATCTGCGGTGTCGGATTCCCGATGAAGGCAAGCCCCAACAGATCGTCCGAAAGCGCACAGGTGAAGGGCAGACGGACCACTCTGTCCGAGGGAGGAAGCGGGATAAAGTAAGGAAGGACGTAGACACTTCGGCCCCTGTCATTGATGATGCGTGCTACCGCCTCGACCATGCCCGGCACCGTAATCACCCGCTCCGGCGGAATCTCACGCTGCAGATATGCATGCAACACCCGCATGATCGGGCCTTCCATTCCCTTGTCCTCAAGCCGGATAAAGCAGCGCTCGGCGGCCTCCGTAAAGGTGATCTCCCGGCGCGCGCAGAGGGGATCCTCCCTGCAGAGCACAATCTGATAGCGCGGCTTGCCTAGGGTGTAAAAACGGATCGCTTTGTCCCCAATCCAGCTTTGCCGCGCCAGATACAGGTGCCGCGGAAGCAGCCTGGATGCGTTTTCGAAGTCCTTAGCCTCCGCTGCCATCGCCGTCTGCAGCTTTACCATGGGCTGCTCGGTGGTGAAGCGCAAGATGGCCTGCTGCATGGGATCATGCATGTCCCCCTGAACAAAGTGTAGGTAAAACTCGGGGACGCCCGGGGAAAGCGCCTGCACTGCCTCCTGCTCCAAAAGAAGCAGTTGCCGCGCGTACGGGATAAAGGTTTCCCCCGCCTCCGTCGGCGCTACCGCATGCCGGGTGCGCGCAAAGAGCTGGACACCCAGCTCATCCTCCAGTGTCTTCACCTGCTTGCTCACCGCCGGTTGGGTGATAAACAGACTGCGTGCCGCCTCGCCGTAGCTTCGCGTGTCGTATACCGTCACAAACGCTTCCAGCTGACGAAAATACATCCTTGCCCTCTCCTGTTTTCTCTGTGTCTGTATTTGTCACTGCTATATTGTAATAACCATTGGTTATTATAGATTCCATTTTTCTTTCACGCAAGCGTCCTCGTATGTGCCATAATCCGGATACCCGGCAGAGACTGCCGGACAACTGCATAGGGAGGAAGGATATCTATGAAAAAGACACTGTCTCTTCTCCTCGCTGTCAGCATGCTCCTTGGCTGCATGGCCTTTGCGCAGGCTGACGCCCTGTACACCCCCGGAACCTACGAGGCTTCCGGCAAGGGCTACAGCGAGACCACCCCTGTCACCGTGAAGGTGACGGTGGATGAAAACGCCATCACCGCCGTCGAGATCGAGGGCGAGGGCGAACAGCCCTTTGGCGTACCCCAGTTTGAAGCCTATGCCGCAGCGCTTGTCGGCCGCACCGACGGTCAGATCGACGCTGCCAGCGGCGCCACCATGACCCGCAATGGCGTAGCCGAGGCCGTCGAAAAGGCACTGGCCCTGGCCCGCGGCGAGGAAGCGGTAAGCGATGCTCCCGTTGCCTTCACCGCCGGTGAGTATGAAGCCACCGCGGCAGGCTATAACGGCCCTGTCACCGTGAAGGCCACCTTCTCGGGCGACGCCCTCACCGCCCTTGAGGTCGTCAGCCACAAGGAAACCGCCCATGTCGGCGATGTCGCCTTCGACATCATGATCCCCGACATGCTGGAAGCCAACGGCTCCGGCGTGGACGGCGTCTCCGGCGCCACCTTCTCCACCCGCGCTCTGCGCAATGCCGTCAACGATGCCGCCGCGCAGGCCGGCTGCACCAACCTGGACGCCTTCAAGGCCGCCAAGGTCGAGCACACCGCCGGTGAGACCATTGAGGACACCTGGGATATCGTCATCGTCGGCGCAGGCGGTGCCGGCATGATCGCGGCCGCACAGTCTGCCCAGGACGGCAACACCGTTCTTGTCCTGGAAAAGAACGCCGAGATGGGCGGCAACACCCTCGTTTCCGGCGGTGCTTTCCAGTCTGTCATGCCCTACCTGGTGTGGGATCCCGCCGATCCGGATGCCGAGAGCGGTGTGAACCCCATCGACGGCCAGACCTATGCCAAGGTCAAGAACGATGCCGGCCGTATCGACACCCTGAAGACCATCCTCACCTGGTCCGAGGAGCCCTTTGACGGCACCCTGGATGCCGATCATCCCTTCGTCGCCGGTGACATCTCCCTCAATGCCGTGCGCGGCGTGCACGAGGAGTATCTCGAGACCCTCAAGGCCTTAAAGAGCGAGATCGAGACCTACCTGGCCTGGGCACAGCCCCAGCTGGATGCGGGTGTCAACGAGACCCAGATCACCCTCTTCTCCACCCTGAACCTGCACATCTTCCAGACCTACTACGGCGGCCTTCGTCCCAATGCCGACGGCAGCGAGTGGGTCTACGGCCGCTTCGATCTGGTCAGCCAGGTCATCCAAGGCGGTCAGGACATCAAGGCCTGGCTGGGCGAGCAGGGCTCTGTCTTCGACTTCGCCAACCAGTCCACCCTCATCGGATGCCTCTGGCAGAGAGAAAACTCTCCCCGCGGCGGCGTAGTCGACGGCGTGGAATATTCCGAGACCAAGTGGGGCAGCTACTTTGTGGTTCCCTACAACACCATGACCAAGGCCAATGAACACAATACCCTCATGCTTCGCACCACCGCCAAGGAACTCCTGCAGGAGAACGGCCGTGTCACGGGCGTGAAGAGCGTGCGCTTTGACGGCACCGAAGTCATCGCCCATGCCACCAAGGGCGTCATTCTCGCCACCGGCGGCTACGGCGCCAATATCGACATGGTCCAGAAGAGCAACACCTACTGGAAGAGCGAATACATCGCCGACAACATCGGCACCACCAACCGCAACAGCCTTGTGGGCGAAGGCATCGAGATGGCACAGGCCCTGGGCGCTGACGTGGAAGGCATGGGCTGGACACAGATGATGCCCCTGGGCTGGGTGGATAACGGTAACCTCTCAGGCGGTGCCGGCGAGAACGTCATCTTCATCAATGCCGCCACCGGTCTGCGTTATGTGGACGAGTCCGCCGAGCGCGACGTGCTCTCCCTGGGCGGATTTGAAAACGGCATGAGCGAAGAGACCGCCAGCAAGCTCGGCCTCAAGCAGGTACCCGGCATCTATGTCGAGGTCTCCAATGTCAACACTGTTGCCGGCCCCGGCGGATTCAACAACACCTCCACCGATGTCGAGGGCCGTATGATCTTCCGCACCGTTGAGGAGACCGCCGAGCTCATCGGCTGCGATGCCGCCGTGCTCCGCAAGACCATTGAGGACTATGATGCCTATGTCATGGGCCTGACGGACGAACTCCCCGTAGAAAAGCTCTCCGTGCGCGGCACGGTCGGCTACTGCGAGAAGGACGAGAATGGTAACTACCTTGCCGACACCTATAAGCTCGACAATATCCGTGTCCGCTTCATGGCTCCCTCCACCCATCACACCATGGGCGGACTGAAGGTCGACCTGGACCGCCGCGTCCTGGATACCGAAGGTAATGCCATCCCCGGCCTGTATGCGGCCGGCGAGGTCACCGGCGGAATCCATGCCGGCAACCGTCTGGGCGGCAATGCTGTGACCGAGATCATCGTCTCCGGCCGCGTTGCAGCGCAGGCTGTGGAGAGCGACAACAAGTAATCCCCTCGTAACCATACCTCCCGCGCCGCCCGAAAGGGCGGCGCCGTTTTCGTCTTTTCACCCTTGACACCCGCCTCCCGCATACTATAATACATGTTGTCCGTATTCCCTTATATTTCAATGAATTCGGATAATACAAGTATGATACAAGTCCCCTTTAAGCTTTTTTTCAGGAGGTCTAAGGTATGCGTATCCATGTCTATGAAACCGAGCAGGAGGCCTGCCGCGCCGCCGCGACCGTCATCGCCGCCCAGCTCATCCGCAAGCCCGACGCCGTGCTCGGCCTGGCCACCGGCTCCTCCCCCGTTCCCGCCTATCTGGAGCTGAGACGCCTGTATGAGGCGGGTGTCATCGACTTCTCCCGGGCCCGGTCCTATAACCTGGACGAGTATGTGGGCCTGTCGAGCGAACATCCCTGCTCCTACCATTACTTCATGCAGGAGAACCTCTTCTCCCACGTCAATATCCGCCCCGAAAACACCCATGTGCCCGACGGGGACGCCGAGAATCTCGACGCTACCGCCCAGGCCTATGATCGGGCCATTCAGGAGGCCGGCGGGATCGATCTGCAGCTGCTGGGCATCGGACGCAACGGCCATATCGGGTTTAATGAGCCCGGGGATGAATTCATCTACGGCTGCCATGTGGTCGATCTCTCTGAGAGTACCATCCAGGCCAATACCCGCTTCTTCGCCTCCGAGGACGAGGTACCGCGCAAGGCCATCTCCCTTGGCATCGGGAGCATCATGAGCGCCAAGACGGTCCTTCTCATCGCCACCGGGGAGAGCAAGGCCGAGGCCGTGCGCGACAGTGTCTGCGGCCCCGTCACCCCCAAGGTCCAGGCCTCCATATTGCGCACCCACCCCGACGCGATCTTCTTCCTCGACCGCGCGGCCGCGCGTCTTCTGTAAAGCCTGAATGCATGCAAAAGGATCCGAACGACTATGTTCGGATCCTTTTGCATGCGCGCATCGACACCATAGGCTTTTCCGCGGAGGCGGGGAAACGGCGTCAGCCACGTCCCCGCTCCCCCGTAACCTTACATCTTATGTTCCCTTTGCCGTTTCGCGCGTAGGATCGTTTCTTCAAGCAAGCTTTACTGGGCGGGATGCGCAGCGTCCCACACGGCAATCTTCTCGTCCATGACAGCCTGGCCGCCGCGGTTGAGATACTCCTGCTGGAGAGAGACAAACAGGTCATGCACTTCCTCGGGCTTGCACATCGTGCAGCGGGTCAGGATCTCGTGATGGAAGTCCTTGAGGGTGGTATTGTACTGGGCATCGCTGGGAATGCTCTCCTCAAAGTGGAAGCTCTGCGGGATGAGATCCAGGTTGCCGACCTCGTACATCTCGGCATACTCATCCGCATATCCCTGATAGCTCAGCGCCTGTGCCTTCATGGTCTTCTCGTCGGTATCCAGCCACTGGCCGTTGACGAGCAGGGTGTAATCCAGGTTCTGCATGGAATTGAACTTCATGTCGACCTCAACACCGGCGATGAGCACCGGAATGCCATCTTCATTGAGCTCGTAGGTCACACCCTCCACGCCGTTCTGGAGATGGAAGATGGTCTCATACTCGCACAGCCAGTCCAGGTACATGATGGCTGCCTTGGCGTGATCGTCATCGGACCATACGGGGATGAAGTTGAGCAGGCCGTCGCGGTTGTAGGCCAGATGATAGTACTTCTCGGGATCGGTGACAGACTCAAAGCAGTTGAGCACGCGCAGCTTGGCGTCCGGCTCATGGGCCTGCAGGCTTGCCAGGAGACCGGGAGTGATGCGGATGGGATGGTCATAGTTGGCGCTGTAGCCGCCGGCCTGGCCGGAGGTGACCGCCTGGTTCATCTGTTCGCTGCTGGCATCGGTGGCAAAGTCGGGAGAAATAAGGCCTTCGTTGTACATGGTGTTGAGGAAGGTCACATAGTCCTCATAGCCGTCCCACAATTCCTGCGGCTTGGTAGCCAGGGCGCGGTAGTCGTCGACTTCCTTGATGAAGGAGAGCATGAGCGGGCCATTGGCGTCGCTTGTCAGGTCGGAGTTCATGGCATAGGGAATGCAGCCGCCGGGGACCTCACCGGGGTTCTGGTCGCGGAAGGCACGGAGCACGTCAAGGAATTCTTCCTTGGTCGTGGGCATATTCAGGCCGAGCTTATCCAGCCAGTCCTCGCGGATGAACATACCCTGGGTGGCGATTACGACGCGGCGGGCAGGCACGGCGTACATACCGCCGTCAAAGCGGCCCGCATCCAGCACTTCCTCGCCGAGGAATTCCTTCATGGTCGGGCCGTAGGCTTCCACCAGGTCCGAGATTTCGCGCACGCCGCCCTGGGCGACATAGTTGGAGACGATGGCGCCGTTGTAGGTGAAGCACACATCGGGTGCGGTATCCGCGGAGGTGATGAGGGTGGCCAGCTTGCTCTCCTCTTCCGAGCGCGGAATCACGACCCACTCAATCTGGATGTTGCGGGGATCACCGAAGTTTTCCTGAATCCAGCGGGTATAGTAGTTGTCGTTTGCCGGGGAGTTTCCGGGCGTGCCGCGGTCAAACACCGAGACCTTGAGTGTCAGGGGCTTGTCGAAGCGGTAGATGCTGCTTTCCTCTGCGCTGGCAAAGGAGACAAGCGAGAGGACCAGGCAAAGTGCCAGGACCAGGGACAACAGTTTCTTCATGGGATACCTCCTGAAAAAAGTAGTAGGGGAAACGTATCGTCAGGCACGGAAACCGTGCTTGTGACCTGGATTATTCCTTGACCGCACCGATCATCACGCCCTGCACAAAGTACTTCTGCAGGAAGGGATAGACGATGAGGATGGGAACGGTGGAAAAGACGATGGCCGCCGAGCGGATGGTGTCGGGAAGCACCTCGTTGGCGCCGCCCTCCAGCATGGCAACGGAGGTGTCAGTCGCGTTGAAGACCACCTGATAGAGCTTCATCTGTAGGGTGAAATAGGCCTGATTGTTGATGTAATAGCGCACGTCGGCGTACGAATTCCATCTGGCAACCGCATAGAAGAGGGCCACGGTGGCCAGGGAAGCCGTGGACAGTGGCAGAATGATCCGGAAAAGGATCTGGAAGTCATTGCATCCGTCCAGACGGGCGCTCTCCTCCAGGGACGGGGAAATGGAGGTGAAGAAGTTGCGCATGATGATGATATTGTAGGTGGAGGTGAGGATCGGGAGGACCAGAGACCAGGGGTTGTCAATCAGGTGCAGGTCCTTGATCCACAGATAGTTGGGGATGGTGCCGCCCGTAAAGTACATGGGGATGAGGATGAGCACCATGAACAGCTTTCTCCCCGGGAGGTACCCGCGGCTGAGCGGATAGGCCAGGAGGATGGAGCAGATCATGGACAGCACCGTATAGACCAGCGTCAGGATGATGGAGAAGATCATGGCCCGCTGCATGGAGGCGTCAAAGACCACCGAGCGGTAGGCATTCAGGTCCAACTCCTTCGGCCAGAGCGACACGGTACCCGCAAGCACCGCATTGCGCCCGGAGAGCGAGAGTGCGATCACATGGATGACAGGGACAATGCACAGGAGAACGAAGAGGGTGAGGATAACGTTAAATACGATCTCGGAGCCCAGATAGGCGCGGCCCCGGACGCCCTTTCCCTTGCTTACCATAGTCCGCCTTCACCTCCCATGTGTCTGGTGATGCGATTGGCCGCAAACAGGAAAATCATGTTGATGACCGATCCGAACAAGTCCACTGCCGTGGAGAGCGGATAGCGCTGGTTGAGAATACCGCGCGTGTAGACAAAGGTGGAGATGACCTCCGAGACATCCCGCACGTTATTGTTCATCATGACGTAGGGACGCTCAAACCCGATGCCCATCATGCGGCCGAGCTGCAAAATCAGCATAGTCATGATCGTCGGCATGATGCCAGGCAGCGTGATGTGCCAGATGCGCTTGAGCCTGCCGCATCCGTCAACCTCCGCCGCCTCATACAATTCGGTATTGACCCCGGAGATGGCGGCCAGGTAGATGATGGTACCCCAGCCCGCACCCTGCCAGATGCCGGTGGCGACATACATGACCACCCAGTTTTTGGAGTTTGTGAGGAAGTCCACCGTCTCCCCGCCGAGGGCACGGATCATGGTGTTGACCATACCCCGGGTCCCGAACATCTTGGTGACAATGCCTCCGATGATGATCCAGGAGAGGAAGTGCGGAAGATACATGAGGGTCTGGTAGACGCGCTTGATTTTCACCGAGCGCATCTCATAGAGCATGATGGCCAGAAGGATGGGCATGGGAAACCCGAAAATGAGGTCCAGCAGGTTCAGCCATACCGTATTCCTCAAGGCATCCCAGAACTGCTGCGTCTGGAAGGCTTCCCGGAAATACTTGAAGCCTGCCCAGTTGCTTCCCTGGATCCCTTTGAACAGGTTGTAATCCTTGAAGGCCACCTGTACGCCCCAAAGCGGGCAGTAGCGGAAGATAATGTACTGTGTCAGCGGAAGAACCATCATCAGGTAGAGCATCCAGTACTTGCGTAGACCCTTCCTGAATCCGAGTCTTTTGTAGCCTATAGGCGCCCGATTTGCATTCGGCAAATTCTGTCACCCCTTGGGTTTATGTTTTTCTTTTCCGGAACTGTAGCCATTATAGTTGTGTTAAAATTTGCTGTAAATGTGCAATCTTGCTCTATTTTATTGTAAATCTTGACATCGGTACTCGGGCCATAGGAAGACATAGGAAAACCGCCCTCTCCTCCCTTGTATGGGAAGAGAAGGCGGCGCGAATAAATGTCGATGGAAAACGCTCACAGAGAACTGCGGAACTGCTCGGGAGAGACCCCGACGCGAGCCTTGAAGGCGCGATAAAAGCTGGAGTAGTCCGTAAACCCACATCGGACGCAGGCATCCTTGGGCTTGATCCCAAGGCGCATATCGTCCTGTGCGATCTGAATACGGCGGATCATGAGATACTGATGAATCGAGATGCCGGTGTACTGCTTGAACTCGCGCACAAGCACATACTTGCTCGAAAAGAAGGCCGCTGCCAGATCATCCAGGGAGAGGGGCTGGGTCACATGCTGATTGATGTAGGCAATAACCTCGCTCATCCGTCTGGAATGCTCGCTCTGCGGCATCACCGCCTGATTGCTCATCATGGTGAGGGCACGCACAAGCAGGCAGGTCATCTGGCTGCGGTTCATGAGCCGGGCTTCCGGGGATGTATTTTCCGACTGTTCAATCACCTCATCCGTCTGCGCAATCAGCGTCCGCAGGTCCACCTCCGACACATGGAAGTAGTACTGGTTGTTCTCCGTCATCTGCGCTATGGTTCCGGGAATATCATAGTCCGGAGCGCTGATGGCATGCAAAAACTCCGGGCGGGCGAAGAAATAGAACCGCTCATAGGGAAGCTCCGTATCCACATGGATATTGCGGTGCATGATTCCCGGAGGATAGATCAGGACGTCCCCTCGAGTGGGGATTAGGTCCAGTCCTTCTACAATAATACGGCTATGACCCTGAATGTAGAAATAGATCTCATAGTGGGGATGCGAATGATAGTACACAGGCTGGGCCACGGTATCTGTAAAGTGATATGCCTCAAACTCCCGCCCCGGAGGCATCTGATTGGCACGATCCCAAACTCTGGGCATATGACATCACCTCGTGCACCCATTCTATGGCAAGATTTGCATATTAACAAGTGTAATGGGTAAACTTATGGCATTTATTGCGTAAAATGCCCATTCTCCATGCCTCGTGTGCGCGAGAAAAATAGCCTTGCAAAAACGTGAAACCCATGGTAGAATACGCCATGTCATGGGGCATTGGCACAGTTGGTAGTGCGCTACATTCGCATTGTAGAGGCCAGGGGTTCGACTCCCCTATGCTCCACCACCACCCTTGAGGCAGACGCTTCAAGGGTTTTCTTTTCAGTCAAAAGCCTAATCCCGGCCTTTTCCTCGCCCGGGTGTTGCAAAGGTCGTCTGACACACCAACCGCGTCGCTTGGACCGGTTTTAGGGCAGACAGGACATTTCTTATCTGGCACTATTCATGGGGCTTACCATCATCTGTATAAGCAGACACAAATTAAACATACCAAGTTGGGCAATCCGGGATATTTCCTGTTTTCTGATATTCGCTGTAAATTTTCCGAACAATTTTCAGTGCTACTTCGTCAATGCCAGTTTCGCTGAAATCCCATGCCCCGCTTGCATTCTGGATTCT
>JAFUZB010000257.1 GCA_017476845.1 Clostridia bacterium | reverse complement strand
TTATCCATTAAGCCCTTTAGGCAAAACAATATGTCTGCATCATAACAATCATTTATTTCCGGACTATCAAGTAGTGAGCCAAGTAAAACATTATCAACATTTCCATCTGGCTTAATATAAAATGTTTTCCCATCACATAATTCCACAATATAACGGATAATATTCTCCATCTGTGGCATCAAAACATGTAATGCTAGGTACAGATCGCCTTTTAACCCAAAGTAAATTCCTTTCCTAATTATATCTTCTCGACCTTCTGGAATTACGGCATTTTTATTCACAAGGAAATCTAAGTCAGATTCATCATATTGATACTGCGCATTCAGTTCCGATAATGCATATTTCAATACAATATCTGCATATAACTCTTGAAGCGATCTGGCCATATCCCACATATATAGCTGAACCCGATCATCATCTGAATTAATATGCTCGTTCAAAGGAAGTGGTGGTAATGAATAGATTTGTCTCCCTCTATTATCTATCCTTGTTGAAGAGAACATATTTGCAAGTATTCCTCTATTACAAACATGCTTAAGCAACTCTTCCTTATTACTAATGTGTACTAAATCGCCAAATATGATTATTGCCTGTTTAACACTGTTTGTTTTCCTAATGGATGCACGCACTTCTTCCACTGTCGAAGATATGTTTATCGGATCTGTCTGAATCACTTGCATTTCATCAACAATACGACTCTGTGCTTCTTCCAATTGTTTTCGACACAGTTTCTTTTTCTCTTTTGCCCCTGCCTTCTCATAATACTGTAGTGCTTGCTTAAGTATTTGCACACGCCTAATGGCCGGTTCAATTGCCATCGCCTGCGTTATGTCGCCCACTTCTTCATAATATGAACTCCTATTTAAAGGATCAATTTTAGCAAGTACCTCAAGGACAGTTTGTACTTTACTCAGGTTCTGATCTTTTTTTGCTACATCAATTGCATTTCTTGCATATTGAAGAATTTCAGGATCAGCATTGCATTTCTGTTCACAAAGTATTTCCAGCAAAGAAGAAGAAAGGTACAGTCTATCATTCCCTTTAGTACGATTCAAACCTTCCTTTGCTGCTTTAATGCACTCCTTATATTCTTGTCCATTTTTCCCAAGACCACACGCAATATTAACAGCACGATGTATCGCATCTATACAATTGGGCCAATGTTCTTCATTCCATAACGAATTGTATAGCTTAAGATACGAACGAATTGCAATTCGTCCAAAATCTCTATCTTTGACTGTTTCCCAAAGGAAATCTGCCAATCTCGCGCATATTGGTAATGGCAATGATAAAAGATCTATGGATAGTAGCGGAGAAAGATCGTCTTTTGTTACACTGTTAATGTCCGGAAGACGCTCGCTGTGAAGTTGTTTAAAAATATGCTCTTTTTCCTTATATTGTTCATTCAATCGGATGATATCCAAAATTAGTAAAAGGACATCTTTATCTGGTTCAGTCATGTCTTGTGGTTCTGGATTGATCTTTCCGTATTTGTAATCATGAAGATCATCAGAATCATAAATACTGCTTAAGTAATCCGTCACCCGCATGCCTTCACCACCTTTAACTAATACATCTACCTTAACTTCTCTTCCAACGTACACCCTAGAGAGGGTGTATGAAACAACGTAAAGCCCTTAAAGTACGCGATATCATGGCATATCAGCAATGAAAAATGGTTTGACCGATCCGAGCGACTAGGGTATAATTACACCCTAGTGAGGTGATTTGTCATGCCAAGGATCATTAGGTCGGATAAGAACATTGTCGCAATTCCAACCGGTGTATCTGTCAACTCAAAAGGGTATGTCTATCTGAACCGAACAACCGTTTGGGTCGACAAAAAGAATGGGACAGGGAAAACGGCTGATCATAAAAAGGAATGCATTGGCATAGTTGTTAATCCCGATATTGATTGGACTACAGATCGGCGCATGTATCCCAACATCAAGTACTATGAGCTATTCCATAACAAAGTTGGCCAGGAGCCTATTACGACAAACGCTGATATCAGCGAATACATCCAGGATTACCCTGAACGTTCGGATTGTGTCTCAATAGGTTTCCATGCCGTGGCCAAGAAACTTACTGAGGTTTCCAAGCTGGTAGAAGTTCTGGCCAAGACCTTTGACAGCGAGGCCATAAGCTTAATCCTTGACCTGGCGTGTTACATGCTATCGGAAGAATCAGCAGTATTCCAGCATTTCCCTCATTGGGCAAGGAGTCAGGCGCTCTTTTCAGATGCGATTCACACGGATAGCTATATTTCCAGATTTGTCAAATCCAACGTAACACTATCGCAGATTGAGCAGTTTAAGAAGAACTGGTTTCAAGTTGCACTTGAAGATGGTCGTATCTATCTGTGCTATGATTCAACAAATGTTAACTGCCAGACAGAAGGTGTGTTTATCGTTCAAAAGGGGCATGCAAAGGATGACCCTTCTCTGGATCAGGTCAATCTTGAGTATGTTATACGGCAGAAGGACAGTATGCCTCTGACTTATAAATGCTACCCAGGATCAATCAATGATGTGGCAGAGGCTTCAGAGATCATTGAGTTTCTGCGGGAGATGCTGGATACCAAACGGAATAGTGAACAGCCTGCATCAAACGATGGATCGTTA
Source organism: Clostridia bacterium (assembly GCA_017476845.1). Taxonomy (GTDB): domain Bacteria; phylum Bacillota; class Clostridia; order Christensenellales; family Aristaeellaceae; genus UBA2943. Next base: position 11,217 of record JAFUZB010000257.1, on the reverse strand, counting down.
TCTTCGGTAGTGGAGATTCCCAGTCTCATCCTGATCGCTGACAGAGGCTATATTTCAGAGGAAAATCTCAAATCGCTCAGCAAAAGTGGAATTGGGTTCTTAATGATCATGAAGCGGAACATGGACCTGCATGATCAAATCATTGACGCGTACCTTCGTAAAGTGAAATCCCATGAACACTATATTTCTGAGTCTGGCAGATTTGCGATGACAGTATCACATCAACTATTCGCCAGCGACGAACAAGACTACTACTTCCACATTGTGTGGGATGCAGAACTTGAGTTGGCTCATCGAGCAAAACTGGATCGAGATATTAGTGCGATGAGGTTGAAACTGCAGAAAGCACTTGAAAGGCAGCAACTGTTTACTGAGACTGAACTAAAGACTTTTCATGTTTACTATGATCTGCAATATCATCAAGAAGGTACTCTCAATGTGAATCAGCGTGGAAGAGGAGCGGGGAAAACAAAGAAAGTGCCAGCTTTTCGAATCGATAGCTATGCTATCAATAACGAGCGAGTTCAAAAGGAAGATGATCGGTGTGGATATTCCATCTCTGTAAGCGACTCAGTTGCATCTGCTACAGAGGCAATAACCGCTTTATCAAAACGGGACTGTGTGGAAAAGTCGTTTATGGCACTGAAAAGCCACATGGGAATGGATAAATTCGGAGTACACTTTGAATCTTCAATGCATACGAAGATACTGGTTTGGTTTGTTGCTTCAATCATACATGCATTGCTTTTCGAAAAAACAGAACGATTACGTGCAACAGATAGGAAGCACTACACTGTTCCTGCTATAATCAATCTTCTCGAAGAAGTAACTGCTGACAGGGATCTAGCATCGGAACAGTATAAGCGAAGATACAAGTTGACAAAGCATCAAAGAAAAGTACTTGCTTGTTTTGACATTTCTGATGACGATATTGATGCAAGTATCACCGACCTTGTTGATAGCAAATAGCACCTATAAGGTCTAGGGTGTAAAACAAGAAAGAAGTTAAGGCATCTATGAATGATTATAATTTTTCTTTCTTGCTGCTCCGGCATCATCTTGTCATCACTCAGCCAATACATGTCAAACCAATCATATCATTCACTGCGTCCGTTGCCTTCAATCAGACCCTCATATGCAGCTTAATCGGAAGAATCCACAAAGCTGAAGCGCATCACCATCTATCCTTATCCAAAGCACCTTCTCACAATCTCAATCACGACATCCTGCTCCTCTACAGTCATCTTGTTGTCACTAGGCAGGCACAGGCCTCTGCGGAAAATGTCGGCACCGACGTCGACTCCGGAGCTCGCGATGTAGGCGTTGCTGCGGCCGCGGCCATTACCCTCGACTGTGATGAAGGCATGAGTACGGTAGATGGGCTGCATATGCATAGGCTTCCAAATCGGCCGGCCTTCCGCGTTGAATGTTGAAATCGCATCCAGGATTTCATGTGGTGAACTCTTACCGCTCTCATGGGTATACAGAACATTCTGTTCCCCGCGTACCATTGGAGCCATGGCGTCCTCATTGAGCAATAAACAGCTTAACCAGAAATTCGGTTCTGTTGTATTCGGATCATATGGATTCACTGTTACTGGAAGGTCAGATAATCCCTTTTTGTAACGCTCGTAGATCTCTTTTTTTTGAGCAATATGTTCATCCAGATAGGGTACTTGTCCTCGTACAATACCTGCAACGATATTGCTCATTCTATAGTTATATCCAACCTCTTCGTGCTGATACCAAGGGGCTGCTTCCCTGCTCTGTGTGGACCATTTGCGTACCTTGTCTGCATCCTCTTTGGAATCAGTCAGGAAGAGACCGCCCGCAGAACCAGTAATGATCTTGTTTCCGTTGAAGGATATGCAGTTGTAATTTCCTAGTGTCCCAGTCTCTACCCACCGATCTCCAAGCTTGTACTTTGCGCCGAGACTCTCTGCCGCATCCTCTACGATTAAGGCATCATGCTCATGGCAGATTCTCTTGATCTCTTCCATTTTTGCAGGTGTGCCATATAGATGCGCGATCACCACCAACCGAACCTCGGGATAGATCTCAAACGCTTTCTCCAGTGCCGCAGGATCCATGTTCCAGCTGTCACGCTCTGTATCAATAAAGACGGCTTCTCCATCTTCGTAGGCTACAGGATTGATTGAAGCATCAAATGTCATGTCTGAGCAAAATACTCTGTGACCTGCAAGTGTGCCCATATTAGGCTTTGCCTGCCCATAAAGGCGCTCTCCTGCCAGTTTGGTGGCAAGGTGAAGAGCTGCGGTCCCGCAGGAAAGACCAACTGCATATCTGACTCCGACATATTCCGCAATCTGTTTTTCGACAGCATCAATGTTGGCGCCTACCGTGGATACCCAGTTTGTCTGAATCGCTTCATCGACCCATCTCTGTTCTTCGCCATGCATCGTGGGAGAAGAAAGCCAAACTTTTGATTTAAAAGGTTCAATTCCTACAAATCTTGGATCCGACAGAAACTTATTCATTCACTGCACTCCCATACAATACACAAATGCATCCAACACAACACCTGATTACGGCATTCACTGTGGGTTCATCCTCATCACAAGAACGGTTTTCCGGGCGAAAAGACCCTCTATGAGGAAAATGCCATTCTGTTTCCATCAGAAATAGCTGATCTCTTCCCCAGTCTCTTCTTTATGTCTCTCCAGCCAGGCTTCATAGCCTATATATGCTTCCGACCGCGATTCCTTTATATCCAACACTAGCTTTCCCTTGTCTGCAGAAACAGCAGTCACAGTATACCGTTCCGTCAGCGACTGAAGCGCGAGCTCCCCTGTTGCATATTCTTCCGTATTTTTCCCCTTGCGAATAATCACGGGACACTTTGTGGTTTCCAACAGAGCTGTCAAAGAAATGCGTCCTGCAAGATTGGAGAGATACCCGGTATAGTCATGTAAATCAATATCCCTCTCCTCACATATCTTTCGGATACCTTCTCTATTTTCAGCTGTAAGTGCAGGATCAGCGATGAAAACAGCTTTCACCCGGTATTTCTCCGCTGCACTTTCCACCTGTGCACCGCCGCTGAGCACGGGAACACCATCAATGGTTTTGCCATCGGTTGAATTCTTGTTATCAATCACACAGACAGGATGGTACGCGCTGTCTTCCTCCAATAGCTTGATGACTCTTCGTCCAATCTCGCCTGCACCTATAATCATGACATTGACTGCCGGAAGCTTTCGGCCCGCAATCTTTCGGTGCTCGACAATAATAAACCGATAAGCAAAACGAATCATGGATACAAAGACGAACTGCAGCAATGCTCCGATCACATAATACGTTATCGGCATCCGGCGAACAAAGAGCAGAGTGCCCACAACCTGTATCACACATGTGATGCCCGAAGCAATGATGATCCGGTTCATGTCATTGATGCCGGCATAGCGCCAGATTCCATTGTATAGCTTTAGGCATGCAAAGACGATGATACAGAGTATCGTATAAAACGGCGCAAACTTAGCAAAATCTGTCAGATAGTAAGACACAGTCGGTCTGAACTGATTGTTCACATAAAAGCGAATCATCAGCGCCAGAAAGTAGGATAAATTCACTGCGATTACATCCAATATAGCAATCCACAGATCTCTGGCCAATGCATTTGCAATTCTGGAAAAAAATGTTTTCTCTGTTCCCTGATTGCGCAGGTTACCGTCTGAAGCCCTATTCTCTTTGCTCATACACGTATATCCTCTTTTGCCCAGTATTTCTCTTTCAATCCATCAAGACAACCTGATGCACCAAGCAATCTGCGCTGGTTTATACTATTTTCATTACAATTGGAAGCTCCGCAGAATGGCTCGGTCTTCAATCTCCTGGACGCCGTACGCGCCTTGGATTATCGCACGCATCTCCAGAGAAAAGCATGATATACCAGCAGCGCCTGCTGTTGTGACCGTCTGTTTAGCCCTTCCTCCAAAGCTCTATTCGTATACCATTTACGCTGGATCATCCTTTGCAAGTTCTGACTGTTTCCGGTTATCACATCGTCATTTTGAACAAACATGTACTCGATCCAGATATGCTCAAAGAAAAGATCTCTGGTCATTTCCCAGTCAGTAGGTTATCTCCTGTAAGCCGTATATCGTATTCGAGACACTACAACAACTTTTCTCGAACAAGATGCATCTGTTTCAGCTGATGTTCTCCTGCCTGGCAATATGAACATCAAACAGGAAGCCACAGATATGCAAGCCTTGGTGTACCTTGAAAATCCAGATTCAGTTGATTGCAAATGCACTTCCGGAATCCATGCATTCCCTATATCCAAGATACACTACACAAAATCGTCCGCATATCAATCATATTATCCCGTCCCAAACACAGACCTCCTACGGTGTGCGTATTCGGTGTCTGCAGTTTACCTCAGTTTCCGAAGTGCACATACGCTAGACCGCCTACACAGCAAACACAAACCGCTGCTCATAATCAAGCGTCCAGAACATCAATGCCTGCGCTGGCCGTCATATCCACATGTCTTTCCGGTCTTTCATCATAGCCACGCATCACCTGATGCCAACGATTGGAACTTGAGCATATGCCCATGCGCTGCGCTATCTCAAACGTTGCACATGCACTGCCTCCTGAGCAGCACATGCCGAATCAAGTTTCCGCATTGGTCCTGATCTGCACTACGCAGTTCCTGAAACAAGACATTGCCACTTACTGATCCTCTTCATGGACCTGCCTTGCCTTTTTTCCACTCCAGGCAGCCACGGGCTTCACACCCTCAGGTTTGTATGTGCTGACAATGCTCATAATCAAAGACCGAATGACACCTTCCTTATTGCTGTACGCTGCATCCATCAGTTCCGCAAGCTGACTTAGGAACCTTCGCTCATCAAAGGGAATCGGCTTGCCGATGTGGATAAGTGCATTCTCTGTTTTCTGAAGTCCTTCTTCGGCCATCAACTTTTCTTCATAAAGCTTTTCGCCAGGGCGCAAACCCGTATATTCAATCTTGATATCGATATCCGGGCGATATCCCGAGAGCTTGATCATGTTTCTTGCCAGATCTTCAATCCTCACCGGGCTACCCATATCCAATACAAAAATCTCACCGCCGCGTGCATAGGTCCCGGCAAGCATTACCAGACTGACCGCCTCGGGGATCGTCATAAAGTAACGGATGATATCCGGATGGGTTACTGTGACCGGTCCGCCCGCTTCGATCTGTTTCCGGAACAGGGGAATCACTGAACCGTTGGACCCCAGGACATTGCCAAATCGTACAGCAACAAACTCCGTCCGAATATTCTGGTATACCAGGCCATTGCCATCCTTATCGGCATTCTCCTGCCCCACATGCGTAAACAGCTGTGGGATCTCCTGCGCCTTTCCCTGCTTGATCATGTGATCAAAGCTCTGCACGATCATCTCGCACAGCCGTTTGCTAGCACCCATCACATTCGTCGGATTAACTGCCTTATCCGTCGAGATCAGCACAAATCGCTGGCACCCATGTACCATGGCTGCATATGCCGTTTTATAAGTCCCAATAGCGTTGTTCTTGATCGCCTCACATGGACTGTCCTCCATCAGGGGAACATGCTTATGGGCTGCCGCATGATAGACAATTTCCGGACGATAAGTATCGAACACCTGGAAAACTCTTCGGCTGTCTCGGACCGACCCAATAAGTGTAACCAAGTCCAGTTCGGGATACTTTTTCTTCAGCTCAAGCTGAATGCTGTAGGCGTTATTCTCGTAAACGTCAAAGATTATGAGCTGTTTGGGGGCATGGGCCGCAATCTGTCTGCACAGTTCTGATCCGATCGATCCGCCACCGCCCGTCACCAGGACTGTCTTGCCTGCAATGAAAGAATAGACCTCTTCCATGTCAGCCTGAATCGGTTCACGCCCCAAGAGATCCTCCACGGAGACCTTTTTCATGTTGGTCACGCTGATTTGGTCGAGCACAAACTGATACATGCCGGGGAGCTGCTTGAGCTCGCATCCCGTTTCGTTGCAGATGGAAAGTATGTCCCGCTTCTGCTCAGCCGTCGCACTGGGCATCGTCAGGAAAATCTTATCCACACGGTACTGTCTGGCTGCCCAAAGAATGTCATCCCTCCCACCAACAATCGGAACACCTTCCATATAGCGTTTCCATTTGTTGGGATTATCATCAATGATACAAACCACTTTGTCGGTCAGCTCTTTGGCCTGCTTGAAATCTCTAAGAATCATCTGTCCTGCAGAGCCCGCACCGATGAGCATCACGCGTGATACGGTCCCCCTGCCTGCACTGTCATGTTTCCTTCGAACAACTTGAATCGCTCTGTACCCAAAACGGACAGACATCAAAAGAATAAACTGCAAAAGTGCACCGAGCAGATAATAAAGAATGGGCATTCGTCTGAAGATAACGGTGATTGCTACCGAATGCACAATAGAGCTTACCACTGAACCGGCCAGTGTCCGGATCAGTTCACCGAAGCTTGCATATCGCCACATGCTGTTATACATGCGGAAAAAGAAAAAGATCGCCAGGCTGACAAGCGCCACCGGGACGATCACTTTGGTATATGGTTCAAGATACTGCCTTGGGATCGCACTGTAAATGCCGTCAAAACGCAGCCACAGTGCGACAAAATAGGCTAAAATAATCGCTACTATGTCATAAACAACCATCAGTGCCGAAATGATCTGCCAATGTTCTATCTTGTGTCTGCCAATCCGGATCGGCTTGCCTACCGGTCGTTTCCCAGACCCGACCAAAGTATCTGCATTATGTTTCCCATGCTCCTGCATTCCCAAATCGCTCTTCTGATTCGATTCCATTCTTATCAGCATCCTCTTGATTACGTAAAGCACACCGATTCTCTGTACAGGACAGTGTAAGTCCTTATACTGCATATATCATCAATGAATGTGCATAGTTCCTTGCCGCCACCTATACCAACAGGACCGTATACCCGTACCCTTATGGCACGGTCTCCTATGTCTTTGGCGCGCCATACCTTCCGCAGTAAGGCACACCACAGGCTGCAGTATCACACGCTTCGCTGAATTCAGCAGGGCTTTGGAACCGTACGCTCTTGCCCACGGTTATCACCTGTGCTTACGCAGCCAACCGGAAGTACTCCTCTCTATGCTTCAAAAAGCGCCCTGTCAATCTTGCTGTGACTCCCCTATGTATGGCATCAAACGATGTACTTCAAACAACCCGTTTGGTCCTTGAGACGAGCACCAAAAAGTCTCCACAGGCATCACTTCCAACATAGCCAACAAGGCTTAGGCCTTGCACATATCAGACTACCGCATCAGCACATCTGTCCCGCTAATACATCTTCTTTGTAGTAGGACATTGCCCCAAGCAAGCACATTCACTGTGCCGCCTTTCACGGCTCTATCGCGCGGTGTACTAATGCTACACGCTTGAAACCTGAAGCAACCAGTACAAATCGCGCCCTTTTCTTGCTCGTATAGAGCCAGGAAAGCAACGGACATGTACATGATATCTCCTCATCACGCACATGTGGGCTGAAGGCACTATAACTGCGGTTTAGAAAGTCTTCATCTCAGGCATTTTGCGTAAACCGAAACGCAGTTTCACGTTTACGCAAAATGTGTAATAGAAACCTTCTTTATCTGTATTACCATTTACAGATTACAATGCACCGGTGATTCTCAAAGCATCAAACTCCGAAACCCTCTGGTAGTTCACACTCTGGTTGCCAGTACGCACTGTTGTTAGGACTTTGTTCGGGTACAATAGACGCATAGTTTCCCTAAACCTGAATCCCCGAACACGTTGATTATAGACAACTCGTTACATATTTGCAACATCCGTAACACATCTCTTATGCATATCACAGGAGAAAAAATCAACTTTTCTGTGAGATATCTGTGTCATCCGTAGCAATAGAGCACACGGGACTCGTGGTAACACTACAAAAGGCACAACTGTAACCATGCATTCTTCCCTCACCAATGGATCAACTGTCCATGTCCCTTTGCACAGGTTTTCCTCGTTGCTGGAGTCCCAATTCCTGCCCTGCCTCTTCGGTGGAATATGTGCTCGTCTACACCCTGTCAAAAACGGCAACTCTTCTTCTGTGGCATGGTTTCTTCGACCATCTGTCAGCCTGATTATCCACATTCCGCCCGAGAAAACAGATTCACGGATGACAGTCCATACAGAGCCTCGCAGAATATGGTAAGAATCGTATATTGCTCCGCGCCCGAACTGCGCACCTTTCCTGTAATATCGTGAATTTCCAGTAATCCGGTAAAATCGGTCAATAAACCCTCGTGTTTTTTCTCGGAGTAAAGACCGTAGAAATCCAGTAAAATCAAGGGCTTCCAGGTATAATTGATGCTTGACAAATAATTATAAATTTCGTAAAATAGATTTGCCAACCGGTAAATTTATTATTTGCGGAGTAATAATTATGGCTCATGTATATCGTGAAAGACCTGAGATTCCCATTCCACCTATTGCGCATATCAATCACTCAGATGGGAGGGTTTTCACTTATCTTACTGATAATCCAAGTAAAAGAACCGTCATTGGTCATGCAACAAGCGAAACAACGATGCATCCCAATGAAACGTTCAGAGCGTTGTATCCTGATCTTTGGAACGAAGCGTACAGTAAAAAGTACAATGATCCCGATGAACTCTTAGTGGGAGTTGGACTCTACGCATTATGTTTGGGTGCCTCTACCTCCAACGGGTTATATCGTATACTTCATGATGCATACGGTCCCAAATTTGCAAATGTGATCATGGACTATTCCATGTTTTCGATTATCTCCAGAATAGATGTCACCCAAGTGTATCCGGAACGAATGAAGTCAGAGGTAGTTTTTTCTGATCGCATTTACAGTGATGCTTCCCTTGGACACTTCTTCAAGGAAGACATGAAGCCAGAAATGCACGACGATTTTAAGATTCTGTGGCTGAAGGAATGGATCGCCCGCGGCGGAAAGAAGCTTTGGGTGTGCATTGATGGTTCAAACAATGACTGTCAAATGGAGGACAGCCGTTATGCAGAGCAAGGTGAAAACAAGTCTCATACACACAAAAATATCGTTGGATACATCTACGCTGTAGACTCTGAAACTGGAGAACCTGTCACTTACTTTGTGAACCCTGGTGGAGAAGTGGATTGCCAGACTTTCCAAGGGATAATCACCTTTTTGACATCGTATAAACTGGAAATTGAAGGAGTCATCCTGGATCGTGGCTTCTGTACCAATGATGTAGTGCAGACATTGAAAGAACTTCATCTTGATTACGTGATCATGGTTAAGGAAGCAGAAGGATTCAACACTCTTTTAGACGAACATGGAGAAGATATCTTTTGGAATCCCAAATACCTTGTAGATGAAGATAAAGGAGTATTTGGCCTCTCAAAAGAAGTGAAGATCTGGAAAACGCACCCAACAAGGGGCATCATGAATCTGTATTTTAGCGCCTGGCAAGGATGCAAAAAAGGTATTGAATTACTAAAGAAGGTATGTGAGGCAAAACGCCTGGCTGACAAGGCCTGTGTGGATGGCAACAAGCCCACATTCGAGAAAAAGGTCAACAAGTTTTTCGACGTCGATGAAGAGCCAGATGCGGAAGGAAAGTATCATTTCACAGTGCGATATGATCAATGGATGAAATCGTTGAGATCGCAAAGCTGTTTCTCGATGCTTTCTTCAAAAGACTACGGTCCTCAAAAATCATATCAGATATATCAGTTGAGGATGGCTTCTGAAACGCAATATAGGATCTTGAAATCTCAGGAAGGATTCGATACAACCAGAGTTCATACAGACAATGGCATGTTAAGCAAATATGCGATTTGTTTTGCTGCGAGCATTCTACGATACTCAATCATGTCTGCTTGCATGAAGCAGGGTGTAGATGTGAATGTGCTGCTCCAGAGAACAGCTCGAGTATCTTTCATGCGAAGAGATAACGGACAATATGTCTTTGTTCGCAAATCACCAGTAGACTATAGAAAAGTGATTGGAGCGTATGGCATGGAGATGTCCATGTTTGATAAATTTGCAGAAGATTACAACCACAGAATGACATCTCCAATCAATAGTCAAGTACACAAACTTCCACAAACAGTTGAAAAGCAGAAAGCAAAAAGAGGTCGACCTCTTGGCAGCAAAAACAGAAAAACGCTAGAAAGAGAAGCAGCCCAAGCAGAAACGCCAGCGCAGCCTAAAAAAATAGGTCGTCCTGTAGGATCCAAGGATAGTAAACCCAGACGAAAAAGAAGTGATGCTGGAATCAAACGGGGTCCACACAGAAAGGCAAATGAAGCCATAAATAATTAAAACGACCCAAAAAATGTTTACCGTTCTATTGGAAATTCACGAATATGGGGACCTTCTCTTACAGAGACGGATGTCTACCCCTTAGATCGGCTTCGGTCAAAGAAAAGCCTCACTGAGCTCGAGACACTGCTCCCCACTAAGACAGATACCAGACTGTCGCAGGTAACGCAGAAACACGATGATTCACCACACCTGGGCTACACACCAGACCTACAACTATAGTCGCTTCCTCCAGAGAGAAAACATTCCATGTCCGAATAACGGATTGGGACATTGCCATACCTTACAGTGCCTCAAGTCAGATCATCTCTGACAGGTTCTATGATTCATGCGACGCCTTAATTCTCTCGAGTTTGCCATATGAGAAACTGCCCCGGATGCAATGGATGTTGAGGATGATACCATCTGGGACTGAATCCTGATGCAGAAGTTGCCCTTACAGAAGGTCGCAGTATCCTCAAGCAAACCGGGTCAAAGATTTCCGCGCAGACCTGAGAATCGCTCAAATCAGGAGCTGACAGCCATATACCACATAACGAAACAATACTTCCTCTGCATCCGATGGAGCACAACATGGTTCGGCCTGTAAACTCCAGGGGGCCTTGGATTTGGGTGGATACGAATCCAGCATCCTCCAGCAACAGTAAGGACAAGTCATATCGCCCCCTTACACCGGAGCCTGTCATGCCATGCCGTGCAGCTATCCCGCTCAATCATGGCTGGGCTAAGCTTTCGCCAAGCATTTCCGTACCGCTACACGGCCTGCTTTCCCCGTTGCAATTGTGCAGTCCTCAACTTGTGGCGCATAGAAAAGTGATGAACATCCGAGAGTCATAGAGCAGCCAGCCCTCCTATATCTTCTCATTCCTTCCTATATTCCTCTATCACGCATGAG
>JAFUZB010000256.1 GCA_017476845.1 Clostridia bacterium | reverse complement strand
TCTATCTGTCCTGCGCTTTCCCGGAGCTCTCCTTTACTTATCCTCTCCCAAGAAGCCCGGTACCTTTTCCCCCTGTTTTGTTATTGCGACAATCCCCAGTGAGCGCTTATTGTATTCTGAATTAGCTCCTGATTGATGCTTTCCAGTTTCTCTTTCATTGCTTTCTCTGCCGTTCGGAGCGTTTCGATGTATTCCACATCTCCTGAGGTACGTGCCGCCTGCTGTAAAGCGCTTTTTAACTCATAGTATTCCAGCTGCAGCTTTTGGTATGTGTCCATCAGTTCTTTGTTTGACATCTTTTGTTCCATACGATACTCCTCATTCTGGAGCGCATATGTCTCCTTGTTGTTTTGCCATACTACCCGGAAAAAAAGATGTGCCTTGGCCCGGCCCAAAAGGCCGGAACCAGGGCACTTGATTGTTGCTTGTTGCTTGTTGCTTTATTCGGAAACGTAGACTACCAGTCTCCAGCTCCACTGCAGGCTTTCCATAGAGGCAGGGAACCTGTACTCCGATTCGGTTGCGCCCTCGATCGGTTCAAAGCCCTCACCGCGGTCCACTTCCCACTGGTAGGTCACGGTATAGTCATCCGCGCCTTCCACAATACCCGTAAGGATGACGTCCTCACCCTTGCGCACATAATCCTTGAAGGAAGATTCAATGCGTACGGCGATATCCTTGGGTGCCTCTTCGTCTTCGGAATCCTCGGTTTCCTCGTCCGTCTCGGCACCTTCTGCGTCCTCGTCCTCGGTCCCTTCGGTTTCCTCGTCTGTCTCGGCAGCTTCTGCGTCCTCGTCTTCGGTCTCTTCGGCTTCCTCGTCCGTATCGGCAGCTTCTGCGTCCTCGTCCTCGGGTTCTTCGGTTGCCTCGTCTGTGTCTACAGTCTTCTCTGCATCCTCGTCCTCGGGTTCTCCGGCTTCCTCATCTGTGTCTACAGTCTTCTCTGCATCCTCGTCCTCGGGTTCTCCGGCTTCCTCATCCGTGTCTACAGTCTTCTCTGTATCCTCGTCCTCGGGTTCTCCGGCTTCCTCATCCGTGTCTACAGTCTTCTCTGCATCCTCGTCCTCGGGTTCTCCGGCTTCCGCGTCCGTATCGACAGCTTCTGCTTCCTCGTCCTTCACATCATCTGCGGCCTCCGCGGACGATGCTTCCTCATTGGTATTGTCCGTATCCTCCACTGCGGGAGCTTCGGTTTCCTCTGTTGTCTTGGTTTCGCCGTTGATGGAGACTACGATCACCCACTTGGTGTGATCCTCTTCCTTCTGCTCCTCCTCAGGCTCTTCCGCAGTCTGCGGCGCAGGTGTCGCTTCCGGCGCGGCGGGCGCTGCACTAACCTCGGGAGCTTCAGTCGCCTTCTCGGGCTCAGCTTGGTTCTCCTCTGTCTGGGCCACAGGCGCTTCGGGTTCGACAGGAACCTCCGGCTCTCCGATGACTTCTTCTGTCAGGGACTCGGTTTCCCCTTCCGAAACGAACGTTTCGTCCGTCTCTTCATCCGTTGCCGGCGCAGAAAGGGGATCTTCCGGTTCACTTTCTTCCGCGGGAGCCTCTGTAAGTTCGTCACTTTCCGCAGCCGCGTCTTCAGCGGCCGCGTCTGCAGGCGTTTCCTCTGCCACTTCCTCGTCTGAAGCTTCCTGCACAGGGGCTTCGTCCTCTGCAGTTTCCTCTACGTTGTTCTCCTCGGCAGCCTCCTGTGCGGGGACTTCCTCATCTGCAGCTTCCTCTGAAGCATATTCCGTGGATGTTTCGTCCTCCGAAGCTTCTTCCGTAGTCTCTTCGTCCGGGATAGTTTCCTCTATTGTCTCCTGAGCAGGTTCTGCCGTAACTTCCGGTTCGGTCTCTTCTGCTGCAGTCTCAGTGGCAGGAAGCTCTTCTTCCTGTGTCTCCTCCGCCTTTGCCTCTGTGTCCGTCTCCACGACGGGGGCTTCCTCCGTCTGTGCAGGCGTTTCGGCTTCGGGCTGTTCCGGTGCCGTAACTTCCGGCTGCGGGGTTTCCACAACCTCAATCTCCGGCTCTGGGATCGGGGTCAGTGTCATGACAAAGGGATCAGATTCCACTACTTCTCCGTCCTCACTTACCAGGACGACACGGAAGGCCTTGGTGTCAGTGGCAGTCACGGTATATTCTTCGCCGTCTGCCACACGTTCCCATTTGCGGTTGTTCTCGTCGAGCGTGCCCTGCTCCCAGTATACGGTGTAGGATCTGTTGGCCTTTTCTGCCTTGATGTACAGTACCGCAGCATCCCCAGGATACAGCGTCTTCTCACGTGTCTCCACGCTGATCTGTGCAGCGAATGCCTCCCTGTATACGATTTCGCTTTCGTCCTCCGAAAGCGAGAAGCTCAGCATTCCGGCCAGCATGACAACAGCCACCATCATTGCAATAAGCTTGCGCATCTTTTATCTCCTTTCGCCCCCGTCGGTGAAGTCACCGTTTCGTCGGGGCGCCCTTATAGTTGTGTTTTCCGTTTCTGCGGCATACCACGTGCCACCGCTATACTACAACTTCAGGGTTACGCAACAGGTTACATGTGTAATCTTTTTTCTGTTCAGGAACATTGTCCGTCGCTACCAGCTAGGTCGTAGCCTTGCCATATCGACAATTTCCCGTATGAATCATATCAAAAATCCCGTTTTCAGTCCACTTCTCACAGAAGCATTTCCCCGTCTCAGCCCATTTTCCCCACGCACTGTAAGTACATTGTTACAAGCCTGACAATATTTTGTTGGGCAATCTTGCCGTTCATGCACCTACAAACTCTATCCGCATATGTCCGGGGAATGCAAGCCGATACTACAAAATTACAGCTCCTATTTTTCACTTGTTCCCTTGATTGGTAAGGCTTCTCGCCTGTTTTACCGCCCGCAAAGTGTCAAAGATGAATGCGGTGACTTTCCTCTGCCCCAAGCAGTACATCAAGAAAACATTCCCATTCTTGACATGAAATTGACAAAATTCTATGATGACTTTTATCCTTTTCGGTGTAGCACTGCCGGAGGGATATCGGAACCCGAAAGAAGGCTGATCGTATGTGGACAACACGACGCGTTCGTAAGTCATACGGCGGCAATGTCTGCAGGCACTGCATTAACGACATGACCTACGTTCACCTTTACCCCAAAGACTGCGTTTACGCACCCCAGCGTGACGTTTGCCCGCGCTGCAAGAAGGAGAACAAGCATATTGTGTCCGGCTTCAAGCTCAGCGGCAAATGGAAACTGCTGGGAAAATAAACCATAGACAGCACTTACACATTACGGCCCGGAGCATCTCGCTCCGGGCCGTGCCTTTTTCTATGCTGTCATGCCGCCGCTTCCGTCTCCTCCAGCGCATGCACCGCCCTGCGGTGCATCTTCATCAGCGCTTCCATACGCATGTCCATGACTTCGGCGATTTCGCCCCAATCCTTGTGCGCAAGATAGCGCATCTGCAGGACACTGCGCTCCCTGTGCTCGGGCACATGCTCAATGCGCATTCTCAGATGCTGCATGAGCACGGTTTCCCGGTCGATATCCCTGACGATCTCCGTCTCAAGATCTGAAATGGCCGCTACAGTCTCGGCCATCCGGTCCTTATATCCCCCGTGGCCCCCGCCTCCCCCGAAAACCTGTGTGACCCTTGTCATCAGTTCACGCAGATGCGTAATCTCCGCCATCTTCACGGTGATATCCCGCTCAGCCTCCCGAAGGCCGTCCAGCATCTCCCGGACGTTCTCCGATTCCATGGCCTGCTCAATTCCCGTCTTCCATTCCGTATGCTGCATTCTGTTTTCCTCCCATCTGTCGCTCATCATGCAATTCTTTTCTCCGAAGCGCTCGCCTGTCGGCTGCAATCCGCGCTCTGTCTCCCTGTCAGGAAATAGCGGACAGGGTGTCCCATTTCCCGGCTTCTTCGAAGATCGGCGCGCATCTGCACCGGGATCTTCCTGTCCTCTGTCAGGAAAACCCAGGTTTCCCGGCTTTCCGCCAGAATTTCCTCGCGCCTTCCCATGTACGCCGCTTTCCCTTCGTCCCATGCATCATTCATCACGGGAAGCTTTCCCCGCATCACCGCATAGCGGCATACCGTGCTGCGAAGCACTTTCGCCTGACTGCAGGGCATGCGATCCAGGCCAGGGATTAACACATAGACCTTTCTTCCCTTCTCCCTGGAGCAAATCCCTGCAATGGCCCGGTCCGCCGTAGTATCCGCATAGTGTTCGTGATTCATCTTGTCCCTGCCTCCTTCGTTATCCCCTCCAAGCGCACAGACGGCCGGCGCACTTTCCCATGCACCGGCCGTCAAGCAGCTCTCAGAGGTATTCTTATCCTTTTGCAGTTTCTTGTTCGAATAGGTTTGCCTTATGCATCCTGCCGCATGCGCGTGACCTTCCAATCACCGCCCGACATGCGGCTTACCGTCGTCACCGCAAGATCGCGTTCGATCCTGCAGGATTCCCCCGGCCCCAGGCTGGCCGTCATCCGAGTATCCCGGCACTTGCACTCCACGACACCGGTCTGTGCGTCCACCATGCAGGCGAGCCTGTCGAATACATCCAGAACTCTTTCCATTGCCTTCAGTCCTCCGTTACACCAGATATTCTCGGGCGCCCGGCGTGTATGTTTCCTCCTTCACGCCTGCCCTGCCGCGCAGCCATGGGCTGCCATCTTTTCGGACCGCCGGGTCTGCGGTTCCCTGTCTGCCGGGTGCTCTTTCCGGGGATGAGAGGAAACCCCTTGAGAGCATCCGGCGGGCAGTCGGCCCTTGCCTGTCATTGAACGCCATCCGGGGCGAATGGCTGCACCTTCAACGGGATGCTGATACATAGCATAATGTTACATTTGTGCATTGTCAAGAATTATTTTTTTGCTTATTCGTAACATTTTACTTGACAGGCCGTGCCTACCGTCGTACAATCGCACCACAAACGACACACGGAAAGGCGGAACACCATGGCCACGATCAGCTATCTCCCCAACGCTCAGACACCGTCTGATCTCTCCCCGGTACAGCCAGGCTCTGTCACCGCGCGGGAGATCGGCGCCATCCTCGCCCGTCTGCGCAAGGAGCGGCACCTCAGCCAGCAGGCGGTTGTGGACGCGCTTCGCGCCTACGGCATTGAGATCGGAAGATCAGCGCTCGCGCGCTGGGAAAACGGTTCCAATCAGCCGGGTGCCTATCAGCTCCTCGCCCTGGGAATGATCCTGCAGGGCACGGACAGTCTGTCTGCGTTCGGCGAGCTGTCTCTACTCCACAACGAGCCGCCTGTCCTTTTCACCGCACAGGAGGCCGTGGAAAGTCTCTCCGAGTATTTCCTGATGCATCCCCTCACGCAGCCCAGGCGCGAGATCCGCCTGATCGATTTTCCCTACTCAACCAACAAGACATCCGCAGGCTACGGCTACGAGCTGGATGAAGACAGCTTTGAGACCCTGCCGTTGTCTCCCCGCGCCATCCCCGACGGAGCCGACTTTGGTGTCTATGTCACCGGCGACAGTATGGAGCCCCTCTATCACACCGGAGATTTTCTCTTTATCCAGAAAACCTCCGTACTGCGCGAGGGCGAGATCGGTCTGTTCACGGTGGACGGTGAAGGCTTTGTCAAGCGCTTCAGCCTGGATGCAGCCACCGATGCGGAGATTGAGGAGATGGGCATGGAGGACTGGGAATACAGCGGTAGGCGCCCGATGATCCCCGTGCTGCTCTCATGCAATGTGGACTATGCCCCGCGCCGCATCCTTCCCCATCAGCAATTCATCATCAGCGGAAGAGTGCTGGATGTGCTGAAAACAGAGGAGGACGGGGAAGAAAACGAAGACGAAGAATAAAGAAAGCCCAGCGCCCAAGCGGAGGTGAAAAGCATGGCAGCGCCCGTATACAGCTACATCTGTATCGATCTGAAATCCTACTATGCATCCGTCGAATGTGTTGCACGCAACCTGGATCCCCTCAAAGCCAATCTTCTGGTGGCCGACGAGAGCCGGACCGATCAGACCATCTGCCTTGCCGTCTCTCCCTCCCTCAAGGCCCACGGCGTGCCTTCACGCCCTCGCCTGTTTGAAGCGAAATCTGCCATTCGGGATGCCGAGGCCAGGGAGAAGATGACCATAGAGTACATCATCGCCAAGCCGCGCATGCAGCTGTACCTGGACACCTCCGCGGACATCTACTATATCTACCTCAAGCACATCGCTGCCGAAGACATCCACGTCTACTCCATCGACGAGTGCTTCATTCACGCCGCGCCCTACCTGCATCTCTACGGCGGGGATGCGCGTGCCCTGGCCATGACGCTCATCCGGGATGTGCTTGAAAAGACCGGCATCACGGCAACGGTAGGGCTGGGCACCAACCTGTACCTGGCCAAGATCGCAATGGACATCGTCGCAAAAAAATCCCCGCCCGACAAGGACGGGGTTCGAATTGCGGCCCTGGACGAGGAGTCCTTCAAGCACCTGCTGTGGGACCATGTACCGATCACCGATTTCTGGATGATCGCCGGTGGCACCGCAGCCAAGCTCTACGCCCACGACATGTTCACCATGGGCGATATCGCTCGCATGTCCCTGGTCAATGAGGAGATGCTCTATCGTCTCTTCGGGGTGGATGCGGAGCTCATCATCGACCACGCCTGGGGCATGGAGAGCTGCACCATGCCGCTCATCAAGTCCTACAAATCCAAAAGCAGCTCGCGCTCCATAGGGCAGGTGCTCACCCATGCCTATACTTTCAGCGAAGCGCTGACCGTATTCACCGAGATGGCCGACAAGATGGCCTTTGATCTCACTGCGCGCGGGCTGCTCTCACGCAAGTTCGTCTTTTACGTCTGCTACGATCACGAGTCAGTCGACCGTGGCCTCTATCACGGCCCGGTATACCTTGATTTCTACGGACGCATGATTCCACCGCACACTGTATCCACTGTCACGCTCCTCTCGCCCACCGCCTCCTCGCGGCCCATCCGTGAGGCCCTCACAGAGCGCTTCCGACAGCTGGTGCCGCCGCAGATGCTCATCCGGCGTCTGGGCATTGCCGCCGAGCAGGTAATCTCGGATGACAGCCTCTGGCAGATGGACTTTTTCTCCGACTATGAACGTCTCAAGGAGGAGCATGACCTGCAGCATGCCATTCTGAAGCTTCGGGAAAAGTATGGCCCCAACCTCATTGTGCGCGGCATCGACTTCCTTGAGGGGGCTACCACACGGGAGCGCAACGGTCAGGTTGGAGGACACTCAGCATAAGGAGGAAGTACCATGGGCCTGGCCTACCGGATCGCCACCGGCAAGGGCATCCAACGCAATTACAGTGATCTATACGACAAACAGCGTCCTCAGCACCCTGAGGACTCCTTCTTCTATCGTCATCCCAACATGGATCCGCAACAGCGCGCCAAGCTCTTCCAACCCTACGATGCACTCGACGGCTACTCAGACGCTCTGCGCAGAAGGCGCAGGCAATACGAGCCTCGCCGCATCCTTTCCGAGGAGGACAGGGAACGGCTGAACCGTCAGCTGCGCAAGCTGTTCCGTCTCTGCCCGAACAGCCGTGCAGCCGCTGCACGAAACGTTGTCCTCTCTGTCACCTACTTTGTCCCCAACGACCTTCCGGATACCGATGACAGACACGGCATGGGCGATTATGTGACCTACACGGGCCTCCTCCGCTCCCTGGATCCCGTCGGGGAATACCTGATCATAGACGACACGCATATTTCCTTTTCCTGCCTGTACCATATGCGCTGTCTGTCCATTCGCATGTAGATTCTTTGGCACGCCCGTCTTTCGAGTATGGAACTCCTGCAGCTGCGTCCTCTTCGGAAGCAGCACACGACTTGGAAACTTTACATAAACAAGTCATCCATGATGTACTTCTTCCCTACCCGCCATCTTCCATACACCGCTACCAGCTCTGCCCGACCGCTTTCGCAGCGTTCCTTCAGTTCTGCGCTTTCCTTCTTCCGCCCAATCATCAAACTCCCCTCGCTTGTCGCGAGCGATCATATTATCGGTTTATTCCGAAGTCAACCGTACTTTTGGGTGGGTATTCTTCGGAATAAAATGCATTTTTGCCCTTTTATTCCGAAGAATACCCCCTGAAATCGCTGTTTTCATCTACGTCTGCCTGTCCGTCCGGCATTATGCCGCATACAGACTGTCGCAGGGACGTCAAAAAGCCTGACAGATTCTACTGCTTCTGTCAGGCTTTATTGGCGCCTTACGCTGTCTCAGAGAGTCGGATGCTGTCCAATTCCAGGATCTCCTGATCCTCCCGCCCATGGAACACCACTTTGAGCTCTGTCCTTCCCTGCACACCCGGAAGCAGTACCGTCTCTTCAAACGGTCCACTCTGGCACACAGGCACACGGGCCATTTCCCTTCCGTATGCGCACACAGCGATCTCTCCGCCCTGAAGGCAGGTGCCCCGGAGCGTCAAATTGACGTCCCGACGGGTCTCACCGAAGTCAATGTAGCGGAAGGCAG
>JAFUZB010000255.1 GCA_017476845.1 Clostridia bacterium | reverse complement strand
TGAATGCGCCACTTCCACTCTGTTTGGCGATTATTATGTGGGTTCTTTCTCACTTGGCCTTTATACAGCAGCAGGTAAGACCGCAGCGGAAACCGCGGTTGCGGAATTGAACGCACAGTAACGCGGTCATTCCTTCCCACCACTCCCGTGCACTGTCACGGGAGTGGTGTTTTTTCTGCCAGAATACATTGTTCCATATCGATAGAAAAAGTTTGATAGAAATTTAACAATGTATATGATATGATCTTTCTTGGTCCAAGGTTTATGATGCATCCGCGCCATTCATCCGGTGCTTCATGAACCTTGACACACAATCAAGTGGAGGGGGATCATTTGAACATTCTGCACATGAAGTACGTTGTCAGCATCGCGGAGAACGGCTCCATCAACAAGGCAGCGGAAGAACTGCATGTGGCTCAGCCGAATCTGAGTCGCGTGATCAAAGAAATGGAATCCAATCTTGGGATTATATTCTTTCGTCGCACCTCCAAAGGCATGCTTCTCACCCCGGACGGAGAGCGCTTTATCGGCCAGGCAAAGAAAATCCTGGAGCAGGTCGACGAAATGGAAAGCATGTATACCTCCTCCAAGCCTGCCAAACAGATGTTTTCCCTGTCCGCCCCAAGAGCAAGCTACATCGCTGATGCCTTTGTGAACTTTTCCCGGACGCTCAGTGAAGACGATGCCGAGATTTTCTATCATGAAACCAATGCACTTCAGGCCATCAAGAACATCCAGGAAGTCGGTTATCATCTGGGCATCATCCGCTATGCAGCCAATTATGACAAGTACTACAAGGAGATGCTGGAAGAAAAGAATCTGGAATACGACCTCATCGCTGACTTCAAATTCATCCTGGTGATGCGTGAGGATTCCGCGCTTGCCAAAAAGGACGTCATCCATTTCGATGACCTGCGTCCCTTCATCCAGATCACCCACGCAGATCCCTATGTACCCTCCCTCCCGCTGTCTGTGGTGAAAAGTGAAGAACTGCCAAGTATCCCCCGCCGTATCTTCGTCTTTGAAAGGGGCAGCCAATTGGATCTCCTTTCGGAAAATCCGAACACCTTCATGTGGGTCTCTCCCCTGCCGGAGCGGCTTTTGCGCCTTCTGCACCTGGTACAGCGGGAGTGTGTGGATAATCACAGAAGCTATCGGGATATGTTGATCTACAAGAAGGACTACAAGCTGACCGAGCTGGATAAACGCTTTATCACCGAACTGTGCCAGACCAAACGAAGATTCCTGAAAACCTCCTCCAGTCAAATATAACCCCACGAGATGCTTTGCTGTCAAAATCGGTAGCAAAGCATCTTTTTTGTCCATCTATCGATAGTCCATTATCGATAGAGATATGGGAAGTATACGGTTTTGGTAATTCCGCTGGAGCGTCCATTCTCCTATGATGCCTTTCGTAAGGAGAGTGAAGCTATGGAAAACGCCACGCTTCCCAAAGCAACCGTCGACAGATTGCCGCTGTATTTGCAATTTGTTCGCACTGTCCAGACACCTATGGTCTCCGCCACAACCATCGCACGGAATTTAGGTTTGGGTGAAGTTCAGGTGCGCAAGGACCTGAGCATGATCAGTCGCGAAGGTCAGCCCAAGGTGGGTTACCCCGCACCGAAACTGCAAAGGGATCTGGAAATCGCCCTGGGCATTCATGAAAGAATCCCTGCCGTGATCGTGGGTGCGGGAAAAATGGGAACTGCGCTCATGGATTATGACGGGTTTGAACCCTACGGAATAGAAATCGCAGCGGCTTTTGATAACCATGCTCAACAGATACCCTTCAAGCATGGCGAGATGAGCATCTATGCCATGAGCAAGCTGCACGCCTTCTGCCTGGAGCACGAAGTGAAGCTTGGGATATTAACCGTCCCCGCCACCGCAGCACAGGATGCCGCAGATCAAATGGTGGCAAGCGGCATTATCGCCATTTTGAATTTCGCCCCCTGCCATATTCGCGTACCCAGTCAGGTAACCGTGCAGCAGATGAACGTAGCCTTGGCACTGGTCCACCTGAACATGATGGTCAGTCACACCAAAGAACAAGAGGAGCTTCAGTATGGAAAACAGATCTTATGAAATCGTTGACAGCGTCGAAAGTCTTGAGACGGCCCTTGCGCGTGTCCGCGCTGCGCAAAAGGCCTTTGCCGAATACAGCCAAGAGCAGGTGGATCGCATCTTTCTCGCTGCTGCCACCGCCGCCAATCAGGCCCGAATCCCACTGGCCAAGCTCGCCGTTGAGGAGACGGGCATGGGTGTGGTGGAAGATAAGGTGATCAAGAATCACTATGCAAGCGAGTATATCTACAACGCCTACCGGGACACCAAAACCTGTGGTGTCATTGAGGAGGATCCAGCGTATGGCATGAAAAAGATCGCCGAGCCCATCGGCGTGATTGCCGCTGTCATTCCGACCACCAATCCTACCTCCACCGCCATCTTCAAGGCACTCATTGCCCTGAAGACCCGCAACGGCATTATCTTCAGCCCGCATCCTCGCGCCAAGGGCGCCACAATTGCCGCAGCTAAGATCGTGCTGGAAGCGGCAGTAAAGGCCGGTGCCCCTGAGGGTATCATCGGCTGGATTGATGTTCCCTCCCTTGAGATGACCAATACACTGATGAAGGAAGCCGATATCATCCTCGCCACCGGCGGTCCCGGCATGGTGAAGGCCGCCTACTCCAGCGGAAAGCCCGCCCTGGGTGTCGGTGCAGGCAACGTTCCCGCAGTGATTGATGACAGCGCCAATGTCACCCTGGCTGTGAACAGTATCATTCACTCCAAGACCTTTGACAACGGCATGATCTGTGCCTCCGAGCAGAGCGTGATCGTGCTGGACGGGGTGTACGACGCGGTGAAGGCGGAATTCTCCGCCCGTGGATGCTACTTCCTCCAGGGGGATGAGCTGAACAAGGTTCGTAAAACCATCATCATCAACGGTGCCCTGAACGCAAAGATCGTCGGACAGAGAGCGTTTCGGATTGCCCAGCTCTCCGGTGTTTCTGTTCCCGAAAGCACCAAGATTCTCATCGGTGAAGTGGAATCCGTCGATCTGTGCGAGGAATTTGCCCATGAGAAGCTCAGCCCTGTGCTGGCCATGTATCGCGCAAAGGATACAGAGGACGCCTTCAGCAAGGCCGACCGCCTGATTGCGGACGGCGGCTATGGTCATACCGCATCCATCTACCTTAACCCGCAGACTAGAAGGGACCTGCTGGATACTTTTGCCGCAAGAATGAAAACCTGCCGCATCATCGTCAACACCCCCTCTTCCCAGGGCGGTATCGGCGACCTGTACAACTTTAAGCTTGCCCCTTCCCTCACCCTGGGCTGCGGCAGCTGGGGCGGCAATTCGGTGTCTGAAAACGTCGGTGTCAAACACCTGCTCAATATCAAGACCGTGGCCGAGAGGAGAGAGAATATGCTGTGGTTCCGCGCTCCGGAAAAGGTCTATATCAAGAAAGGCTGCCTGCCGGTGGCACTGGATGAACTGAAGACCGTCATGGGCAAGAAGAAGGCCTTCATCGTCACCGACAACTTCCTCTATCACAATGGGAATACCAAGCCCATCACCGATAAACTGGACCAGATCGGTGTGGCCCACACCACCTTCTTCAATGTAGAGCCTGATCCGACCCTTGCCTGCGCCAAAGCCGGCGCGGAGGAAATGCGGCTGTTCCAGCCCGATGTCATTATCGCCCTGGGCGGCGGAAGTGCTATGGATGCGGCGAAGATCATGTGGGTGCTGTATGAGCATCCCGAGGCGGACTTCATGGATATGGCCATGCGCTTTATGGATATCCGCAAGCGTGTCTATACCTTCCCGAAGATGGGCGAGAAGGCCTATTTCATCGCCATTCCGACCTCAGCCGGTACAGGCAGTGAAGTCACGCCCTTCGCGGTGATCACCGACGAGAAGACCGGAGTGAAATATCCGCTCGCGGATTATGAACTTCTCCCCAACATGGCCATCATCGATACCGATTTCCATATGACAGCCCCCAAAGGGCTTACGGCCGCCAGCGGGATTGATGCCGTCACCCATGCCCTCGAAGCGTATGCCTCCATGATGGCCACCGATTATACCGACGGGCTGGCAGTGAAGGCCCTGAAAACCATCTTCGAATACCTGCCCCGCGCCTACAACGACGGTCTGCACGATGTCGAAGCCAGAGAGAAAATGGCCAACGCGGCTACCATGGCCGGCATGGCCTTCGCCAACGCCTTCCTGGGCGTGTGCCATTCCATGGCGCATAAGCTGGGCGCCTTCCATCATATCGCCCACGGTGTCGCCAACGCCCTGATGATTGAGGAGGTGCTGCGCTTTAACGCCGCCGAGGTTCCCGCCAAGATGGGCACCTTCCCCCAGTACGATCATCCCCATACCCTCCGCCGCTATGCCGAGGTGGCAGAAGCACTTGGAATTCCGGGAGAAAATGACACAGAAAAGCTCGAAGGCCTCATCCGGAAGATCCATTGTCTCAAGGAGGAGATCGATATCAAGCCCACGATCCGGGACTATGTGCCCGACGAGCAGGATTTCCTGCAGCGACTGGACGATATGGTTGAGCAGGCCTTCGACGATCAGTGCACCGGGGCCAATCCCAGGTATCCGCTCATGAGTGAAATCAAGCAGATGTATCTGAATGCATACTACGGGAAACAGTGAAGGGAGAGCAGACTATGAAGCTGGATCGTGTCATCGCAGTGCGCAACTCCAAGACCATCTACCGGGATGGGGAGCGTTGCGTCAAGGTCTTTAACAGTGACTATTCCAAGGCGGACATCCTTAACGAAGCGCTCAACCAGGCCAGAATCGAGGAAATCGGACTGCATATTCCCAAGGTTCTGGAGGTCACCATGTTCGAGGGCAAGTGGGCTATCGTGACCGAATTCATCAGTGGGAAAACCCTCTCCCAGCTGATGCGGGAAAACCCCGAGGACAAGACAAAGTACCTGGAGCAGTTCGTCGATCTGCAGATGCTTGTACAGTCCAAAACCTGTCCTATGCTGAACCTGCAAAAGGACAAGATGAACCGCAAGATCAATGAGGCCCGCCTGGACGACACCACCAAGTATGATCTGCATGCCCGACTGGAAGGCATGCCGGTGCATAACAAGGTGTGCCATGGGGATTTCTGGCCCTCCAACATCATTATCGACGAGAGCGGAACCCCCTACATCATCGACTGGGCCCATGTCACGCAGGGGAATGCTTCCGCCGATATCGCCCGCACCTATCTTCTCTTCTGGCTCAACGGTGATATTGTCGGTGCCAATGAGTATCTGAACCTCTTCTGTCAAAAGAGCGGAACCCCGATTCCCTATGTACAGAAGTGGATGCCCATTGTCGCAGCCAGTCAGTCTGTCAAGGGCAATGAAAAGGAACGCGAGTTCCTGCTGTCCTGGGCAAACGTGGTGGAATACCATTAACCCCAAAGGAGCAACACTATGGATATTACAGTGTGCATCGGTTCTTCCTGTCATATCAAAGGGGCAAGGCCTGTGGTGGAACAGCTGCAGGACCTGATCGCTCAGCACGCTCTGGGCGATCAGATCAAGCTCAGTGGCGCCTTCTGTATGGGCAAATGTCAGCAGGGTGTGTGTGTGACAGTGGACGGAGAGCTTTTCTCCGTTTCTCCCGATGGGGTGCTTCCCTTCTTTGAGAGAAGCGTCCTGGGAAGGCTTCCCGGGAAAGGGTGCTGACGCCATGCCGGGATGCCTGACACTCAAAAAGTCCAATTGCAAGAACTGCTATAAGTGTATCCGCCATTGCCCGGTGAAGTCCATCCGCTTCTCGGGCAATCAGGCGCACATTATCGGCAACGAATGTGTGCTGTGCGGACGCTGCTTTGTGGTCTGTCCCCAGCACGCCAAGGAGATCGTCGATGATACCGAAAAGGTGAAGGTGCTCATCCAGAGCGGTGACCCTGTCATCGTCTCCCTCGCCCCTTCCTTCATCGCCAACTATGACGGTGTGGGGATCGAATCCATGCGAAATGCCCTCAAGCGCCTCGGCTTTTCCGACGTGGAGGAAACGGCGCTTGGCGCCACGATGGTCAAGCGGGAGTATGAACGGCTGCTTGGCGAAGAAAAGCGCGATGTTGTCATCTCCTCCTGCTGCCATACCGTGAACCTCCTGATGCAGAAGTATTTTCCCTGTGCGCTCCCCTACCTTGCCGATGTGCTCTCCCCCATGCAGGCCCATTGTCTTCAGATCAAGCAACGCATTCCCCATGCAAAAACCGTGTTTATCGGTCCATGCGTGGCCAAGAAGGATGAAGCCGAGCACTATGCGGGCATCGTGGATGCCGTATTAACCTTTGAGGAGCTGACAAACTGGATGCAAGCAGAGGCTATCCCCCTTGTACAGGAGACGAGCGCCGATCCAGAAAGTCGGGCCCGCTTCTTTCCCACTGCGGGCGGCATTCTCAAAACCATGGTCCAGGATGCACCTGGCTATACCTACCTCGCCATTGACGGTATGGAGAACTGCATCTCGGCTCTACAGGATATTGAACAGGGAAAAATCCATCACTGCTTTATTGAAATGTCCGCATGCACGGGCAGCTGTATCGGCGGTCCGGTCATGGAAAAGCATCACCGCAGCCCCGTTCGGGATTATCTCGCCGTATCGCAGTATGCAGGTGAAAAAGATTTTGCGCTCCCGCAGCCCAACGCGGCTGTTCTTCGAAAACACTTCGTCCCCATCGAGCAGCGATCCGCTCTCCCCTCTGAAACGGAGATGCG
This sequence comes from Clostridia bacterium, assembly GCA_017476845.1. GTDB lineage: Bacteria > Bacillota > Clostridia > Christensenellales > Aristaeellaceae > UBA2943. Next base: position 8,268 of record JAFUZB010000255.1, on the reverse strand, counting down.
GGAGCTTTTGCGCGCCATGGGCAAATTCAAACCGAGCCAGGAGCTCAACTGCGGCTCCTGCGGTTATGACACCTGCCGCAAGAAGGCCGTCGCCATCTATCAGGGGAAGGCCGAGATCTCCATGTGCCTGCCCTACCTGATGGAGAAAGCACAGAACGTCTCCGACATTATCGCCCGCAATTCCCCCAACGGGATCCTCATGCTCAACGACCGTCTGGAGGTCCAGCAGATTAACCCCGCCGCCCTAAAAATCATGAACCTTCGCAGCGAATCCTCCATCCTGGGGGACCAGGTCATACGGGTGCTCGATCCTATCCCCTTCATGAAAGTGAAAAACACCGGACGCGGCCTCTACCACGAGAGGACCTATCTTGCGGAATATGACCGGTATGTGGAGCAGACCATCGTCCCTGCCGAGGAAGGGCGGATGCTGCTGTGCATCATGCGCGATGTCAGCACCGAGGAGGAGGCCAGACGGCAGAAGGAAGAGATCAGCCGGCAGACTGTAGAGGTTGCCGATAAGGTTGTCGACAAACAGATGCGTATCGTGCAGGAGATAGCCAGCCTTCTCGGGGAAACCGCTGCGGAAACCAAGATCGCGCTCACCAAGCTCAAGGAGTCCATCGCCCATGAATGATCTGTGCTGTGATATCGGATATAAGAGCATTAACCATGCCGGTGAGCAGCTCTGCGGCGACCATGTGGATATTGCCCAGCAGGAGGACGGCAGCACGGTGATTGTGCTGGCCGACGGTCTGGGAAGCGGTGTGAAAGCCAGCATTCTCTCCACCTTAACCAGTAAGATCATATCTACCATGCTTGCTGCCGGACTTTCCCTGGAAGAATGCGTGGAAACCATCGCCGCCACCCTGCCGGTGTGCTCGGTGCGCGGTGTAGCCTACTCCACCTTCACCATTCTCCGTCTCATCCAGAACCATACCGCCGAGGTGATCCAGTACGATAACCCGCATGTGATCGTGATTCGCAACGGGGAAAATTGGGAATACGAAAAACACGAAGTCATCATCGGCGGCAAGACCATCTACCGCTCAGTCATCCGGCTTGAGGAGGACGATGTGTTCGTCGCCATGAGCGACGGCTGCCCGCACGCGGGGCTGGGCCGGGCCTACAACTTCGGATGGAAAACGGAGGACATCATCACCTTCATGGAGGCGATGAGTCTGTGCGGATACACTGCCAAAACACTCTCCACCCTCCTCATTGATGAGTGTGACCGTCTCTACGGAAATGAGCCCGGCGATGATGCCACCGCCTGCGTAGTGCGCATACGCAAGCGTATTCCCATGAACATCCTCTTCGGACCGCCTTCTAACCGGGATGACATTGACCGCATGATGAGCCTTTTCTTCTCCAAGGAGGGAAAGCATATCATCTGCGGCGGCACGACCGCGTCCATCGCAGCCAAATGGCTTGGCCGCACGCTTCGCCCCAGTCTCGACTTTACCACCGGTGACGTTCCGCCCATCGCCTATCTGGACGGTGTAGACCTGGTCACCGAAGGGGTCATCACGGTCAACCGGGTCGTCGAAAACGCCAAGGACTACCTCGGGGAGAACCGGAGATATGACACCTGGAGCCGTGGGAAGGACGGGGCCTCCATGATCAGCCGTCTGCTCTTTGAGGAAGCGACCGACATCAATTTCTATGTAGGCAGGGCCGTCAACCCCGCGCACCAGAACCCAGATCTGCCCATTAACTTTCATATCAAGATGAATCTGGTACAGGAATTGTCCGCAGCCCTCACGCAGATGGGCAAACGGATCAAGGTCAGCCACTTCTGACCCGTACCTGAGAAGGAGAAGCCATGAGAAAAGATTTCGACTTTGGTGTGGTGGATGAGATCCTCTCCCACCATCCCGCCAATGAACTGTCTACCATCGCAGTGCTTCAGGACATTCAGGAGCATTATCACTATCTCCCCGAGGAGATCTTCCCCCGCGTCGCCAAAGCCCTCGGTGTGGGCGAAGCCCGTTTGTATGGGGTCGCCACCTTTTATGAAAACTTCTCCCTGGAGCCCAAGGGCAGGTATGTCATCCGCTGCTGTGACGGCACTGCCTGTCATGTGCGCGGTTCCCTGCCGATCCTCAGCAAGCTGCGCGAGCAATTGGGCCTAAGCGAAGAGAAGAAAACCACAGACGATCTCCTGTTTACGGTGGAAACGGTATCCTGCTTGGGTGCCTGCGGCCTTGCCCCTGTCCTCACCGTCAACGGTACGGTGCATGCCGCTATGACACCGGAGAAAGCGCTGGATGTGCTCCGCGCACTCAAAGAAGACATCGCAAAGGAAGAAAACAGTCATGCATAAACTCTCATCAAGGGCGGAACTGACCGCGTTTCGCGCCGTGTGCAAAAACGCCTTCCAGTGTGAAAAGACAAAGATTCTCGTCTGCGGAGGTACTGGCTGCGTAGCCGGCGGTTCCCTGGATATTTACGCCCGCCTCCAGGAACTCCTATCTGCGCATAACATCCCGGTGGAGGTGGAGCTTGCCGACGAACCCCACGGCGATGTCGTCGGCATGAAAAAGAGCGGATGCCACGGATTCTGTGAGATGGGTCCCTTGGTGCGCATTGAGCCCCAGGGCTGGCTCTATACCAAGGTCAAGGTGGAAGACTGCGAGGAGATCGTGGAGCGGACCGTAATCGGCGGGGAAAACATCGAGCGCCTCGCCTACAAGCAAAACGACTGCGTCTATCCAAGGCAGGAGGATATTCCCTTCTACAAAAAGCAGACCCGTATGGTGCTTCAGTCCTGCGGACACATCAATTCCACCTCCATCCGCGATTACCTCGCCCTGGACGGCTATACTGCCCTGGAAAAGTGCCTCTTCGAGCTCTCCCCGGAGGAGATCGTGCAGGAGGTTTCCCTTTCCAATCTGCGCGGACGCGGCGGCGGCGGCTTCCTCACCGGCCGCAAATGGGCCTCCTGCGCCGCGCAGAAGGAGACGCCCAAGTACATCGTCTGTAACGGCGATGAGGGTGATCCGGGTGCCTTTATGGACCGCTCCATCATGGAGGGCGACCCGCATCGCCTTTTGGAGGGCATGATCATTGCGGGGCTGGCTATCGGATCCGATCAGGGCTATATCTACGTGCGCGCGGAATATCCCCTAGCCGTGGAACGGCTTCGCATCGCCATCCGTCAGGCGGAGGAGCTGGGTATCCTCGGTGACAGCATTCTGGGCACTGGCCGCGGTTTCCATATTCATATTAACCGCGGCGCAGGTGCGTTTGTCTGCGGTGAAGGTTCTGCGCTGACCGCATCCATCGAAGGCAAGCGCGGCATGCCGAGAGTCAAGCCGCCGCGTACGGTCGAGCACGGGCTGTTCAACAAGCCCACCAATCTCAACAACGTGGAAACCTACGCCAATGTCCCCATGATCATCAATCGGGGTGCTTCATGGTACAAGTCCATCGGTCCGGAGAACAGTCCCGGCACCAAGGCCTTTGCCCTGACCGGCACCATTCTCAATACCGGCCTCATTGAGGTTCCCATGGGCACCACGCTGCGCGAGGTCATCTTTGACATCGGCGGAGGCATGCGCGGCGGCACCCGCTTTAAGGCGGTGCAGATCGGCGGCCCCTCGGGCGGATGCCTGACCGAGAAGGACCTGGATATTCCCCTGGACTTTGACTCCCTGGCCAAGGTGGGCGCGATGATCGGCTCGGGCGGTCTGGTGGTGATGGATGAAAAGACCTGTATGGTGGAGGTTGCCCGCTTCTTCATGAACTTCACCCAGAATGAATCCTGCGGTAAGTGTGTCCCCTGCCGTGAGGGCACGAAAAGGATGCTCGGCATTCTGGAGCGCATCACCGAAGGAAAGGGCGAAGACGGAGACATCGAGTCCCTGGAGGAGCTGGCCGATACCATCTCCAATACCGCCCTGTGCGGCCTGGGAAAGACCGCCCCGTCCCCTGTCATTTCAACCATCCAGAATTTCCGTGGGGAATACGAGGCGCATATCTACCATAAGCGCTGCCCTGCCTGTCAGTGCACCAAGCTCAAGGTGTTTTCCATCGATGCCGATATGTGCAAAGGCTGCTCCAAGTGCGCCCGGAACTGTCCGGTGGGCGCCATCAGCGGCAAGATCAAATCCCCGTTTGTCATCGACCAGAGCAAGTGTATCAAATGCGGCGCCTGCATCAGCAACTGTGCATTCGGCGCTGTGAGGGAGGAGGCGTAAGACATGCAGACCAAGCAAATGATGGAGATTGACGGTATCCCTGTACAGATCGAGGGAGAGCGCAATCTACTGGAAGTCATCAGCAAGACCGGTATCAAGCTGCCCGTATTCTGCTATCATTCGGATCTCTCGATCTACGGTGCCTGCCGGATGTGCATGGTGGAGGATGAAAAGGGCCGTCTTATGGCCTCCTGCTCTACCATTCCGCGGGAGGGCATGAAGATCCGGACCAACACCGGACGGCTCCGCAAGTATCGCAAAAACATCCTGGAACTGCTCCTGGCCAGCCACTGCCGCGACTGTACAACCTGCGAAAAGAGCGGAAGGTGCAGTCTCCAGGAGTTGGCGGTACAGTTTGGCATCACCGGGGTGCGTTTCCCCAATGACAAAACCGAATCACACCGTGATGAGTCATCCCCCAGCATCATCCGCGATCCCAGCAAGTGCATCCTGTGCGGAGACTGTGTCCGCGAATGCAACGAGATCCAGCATGTGGGTGCCATCGATTTTGCCCACCGCGGTTCCAAGGCCACGATCAGCACGGCCTTCGGCAAGCCCCTGGCAGAGTCCCTGTGTGTGCATTGCGGACAGTGTGCCGCGGCCTGCCCCACGGGCGCTATTATCGTGCGGGATGACACGGCCAAGGTTTGGGAGAAGCTGGATGATCCTTCCGTCTTCGTGACCTGTGAAATTGCACCCGCCGTACGCGTAGGCATTGGCCAGGAACTCGGGCTGGATGACGGTGAGAACGCTATGGGCCGGATTGTCGCCGCGCTCCACCGTATGGGCTTTGACGAGGTATACGATACCGCCACCGGTGCGGATCTCACGGTGATTGAGGAAGCCAACGAATTTGTGGACAGGATCCAAAACGGAGGCACGCTGCCTCTCTTCACCTCCTGCTGCCCGGCCTGGGTACAGTTCGTGGAGAAGAAGTATCCTGAGTTTCTCCCCCACATTTCGAGTTGCCGCTCGCCCATGAGCATGTTTGCCTCCGTCATTAAGGCATACTATAAGGACAAACTGCCCCAGGGCAAAACCACCCACTACCATGTGGCGCTGATGCCCTGCACCGCAAAGAAGTTTGAGGCCAAGCGTCCGGAATTCAAGTCGGAAGATGAGGCGAACACCGATGATGTGATTACCACCCAAGAGCTGATCCGGATGATCAAGCGCTCCGGTATCATGTTCAACGAGCTGGAGCCGGAGGCGGTGGATCTTCCCTTTGGCACCATGTCAGGTGCAGGGATGATCTTTGGCGTCACCGGCGGCGTCACCGAGGCCGTACTGCGCAAGATCGCTTCCGATACCTCCAGGACCACCCTGACGCAGATCGAATATACCGGGATTCGCGGTATGGATGACGTCAAGGAAGCCTATGTCCCCTATGGTGACCGTAAGCTTCACATCGCCGTGTGCAGCGGTCTTGCCAATGCACGCAAGATTGTGAAGGGGATCATGCGCGGCGAGATGCACTATGACCTGGTGGAAGTCATGGCCTGCCGCGGCGGATGCATCAGCGGCGCCGGCCAGCCCTATATCTCCCACCGTCACCGTGTCAAGCGCGGCGACAGCCTCTACCGCGCCGATAAGACCAGCACCATCAAGCGTTCCCAGGATAATCCGCTGATGAAGGAAATGTATGCGGAGGGCGGCATCCTCTGCGGCAGAGAGCATGAGCTCCTGCACGTGAACTACGCTAAATGAAAGTCAGCCGGTACCATTATGGTACCGGCTCTTCTTGCGCGCATACGATAAAGGCGGTCCCTATGCAGAGACCGCCCTGTATGTGTCCGTATCTGTTTTAAGCAGGCTTTTGCTTTTCTTACATGGCAGTGTATCCGCCGTCGACGGCGAGATTCACACCGGTCACATAGGAGGAAGCGGGAGAAGCCAGGAAAATGGCAGCCGTATCCAGCTCGCCCTCTTCGCCGTAGCGCTCCTCGGGAATCATGGTTTTGGCATTCTGCTGGAAGAAATCGCTGTTGAGCGTGTCACGGGTAAGGTCGGTATAGAAATAACCGGGGCAGATAGAATTCACCGTGATGTTGTACTTTCCCCATTCGGCAGCCAGCGCACGGGTCATGTTCACCACACCGCCCTTGGCCGCATGATAGGGTGCGGAACCTGCAATCTTGTTGCCGACCAGACCGTACATGGAAGCGATATTGATAATGCGTCCATACTTCGCCTGAATCATGGCCTTCTTCGCCACAGCGCGAGCCACACGGAAGGAACCGAACAGGTCAATGTTCATTTCATTGCTGAACTGGTCATCTGTGATGTCCTCGGCCGGTGCCACGGCGCCGGTGCCTGCATTGTTGATCAGGATATCGATGCGACCAAACTTCGCGATCACCGCATCCACCATAGCATTCACCGCATCCGTATCGGTGATGTCGCAGCGCACAGGCAGTGTCTCCACACCGTATTCGGAAGCGATGGTCTTGGCCACCTCGTCGATCATGTTCTGGCGACGGGCGACAACCACAATGTTGGCTCCCTGATTGGCCAGTGCCTTCGCCATCTGCACACCCAGACCGGTAGAGCAACCGGTGACGATCGCAACCTGACCCTTGAGATCAAAATAGTTCTTCATCTTCTGCATCCTCCTCATTTCGATTTCGTGCCGTAGAAACTACGGTAAACCGATGTTTCACCATCTGTTTAACCGCAAGAATTCTAGTAGAAGCGAAGCGAAATGAGAATGATTAGTTTTATATAACTCCTATATCATTTCGTATCATTCGCCGTTTCTCTCCCCGTATCTGATAGCCTTTGATATATGGGGTATACCCTTTTGGTAATTCATTTCGTCCCAATTTATCGATACAATGCTTCCGGTTCCCAAAAGGAATGACGTATTTACAGGAGGGTCATGAAAATGGCACGTTTTACTCTTCCCAGAGATCTCTATCACGGAAAAGGTGCGCTGGAGGCGCTGAAATCATTCAAAGGCAAGAAGGCCATGATCTGCGTGGGCGGCGGCAGCATGAAGAAGTTTGGCTTTCTGGACCGGGCGGAAGCCTATCTGAAGGAAGCCGGCATGGAAGTCAGAATCTTTGACGGCATTGAGCCCGATCCTTCCGTGGAAACCGTCATGCGCGGCGCGGACGCCATGCTTGCCTTCGAGCCTGACTGGATTGTTGCCATCGGCGGCGGCAGCCCCATTGATGCGGCTAAGGCCATGTGGATCAAGTATGAGTATCCGGATTGCACTTTTGAAGATATGTGCAAGGTCTTCGGCATTCCCGAGCTGCGCAAAAAGGCGCATTTCTGCGCTGTGTCCTCCACCAGCGGTACTGCGACAGAAGTCACCGCCTTCTCCATCATCACCGATTACAGCAAGGGTATCAAGTATCCCATTGCCGACTTTGAAATCACACCCGATGTAGCCATCGTGGATCCCGAGCTCGCCGAAACCATGCCTAAGAAGCTGGTTGCCCATACCGGTATGGACGCCATGACCCACGCGGTCGAGGCCTATGTTTCCACCGCCAACTGCGACTACACCGATCCCCTGGCCATCCACGCCATTGAGATGATCATGAACGACCTGGTGAAATCCTACAACGGCGATATGGAAGCCCGTGACCGCATGCACAATGCACAGTGCCTTGCCGGCATGGCATTCTCCAACGCGCTGCTGGGCATCGTGCACTCCATGGCACATAAGACCGGTGCTGCTTTTGCCGATTATGGCGCGCATATCATCCACGGTGCTGCCAACGCGATGTATCTGCCCAAGGTGATTGCCTTCAACGCCAAGGATCCCACCGCAAAGAAGCGCTATGGTGTGATCGTGGATTACATGGGCATTGCCGATAAGCAATCCAGCGATGATGACAAGGTGAAAGCACTGATTGCTTATCTGCGCAAGATGAATGATGACCTGAACATCCCGCACTGCATCCAGCATTATGGTGCCGACAGCTATCCCACCGAAACTGGCTTTGTCCCCGAAGAGGTATTCCTTGATCGTCTGCCCGAAATCGCAAAGAATGCCATCGGTGACGCCTGCTTATACCTGGCCACAAAGTCATTCTTCCTAAAGCGCAACCTGAAC
>JAFUZB010000254.1 GCA_017476845.1 Clostridia bacterium | reverse complement strand
CCCTGGATCATTGCCGCCGAGACGGTGCTCGGACACGGCGACCGCGCTTTCTCGCTCTACAGCCGTATTGCGCCGGCCTACCGTGAGGCGATCTCCGATCTGCATAAGATGGAGCCCTATGTCTATAGCCAGATGATCGCGGGTAAGGACGCGCCGAACTTCGGTCAGGCTAAGAACAGCTGGCTGACCGGAACCGCCGCTTGGAACTTCCATGTCATCTCCCAGTGGATTCTGGGCATCAAGCCTGATTGGGACGGCCTGAAGATTGATCCCTGCATTCCGGCATCTTGGGATGGATATACTGTCAGCCGCGCCTTCAGAGGCACGCGCTACAACATTCATATCACCAATCCCGATCATGTCTGCAAGGGCGTTCGGGAATTGAAGGTGAACGGGGAAACCGTGGAGGGGAATATCGTCCCGGTCATCTCCGGAAAGGGAGATGTCGAGGTCGAAGTTGTCCTCGGTTAAGGAATCTGGTATCCTGTGCGGGCGGTCTAAAGACCGCCCGCATTTTGGTGCCCAAGTGAAAGCGTATGGACAAACGGCGGCAAATCGAGTATGTTGAAAAACGCGCGTGCAAAGCGCCCGCACGCGGCGCTGTTACGGCAAGGAAGGACGAGCTATATGAAGGTATTTATCAGTGCGGATATTGAAGGAACCGCCTTTACCACCTATTGGGATGAGACGGAGCTGAAGGAGGGCGTGTATGCCCGCGCAGCCCAGGAGATGACCCGCGAGGTGCGCGCTGCCATTGACGGCGCGATCGCTGCAGGCGCGACGGAAATCCTCGTCAATGACGCCCATGACTGGGGCATCAATATCGATCCCAACGAGCTTCCCGAGTGCGTGGAGATCATCCGCGGTTGGAGCGGAAGTCCCATGAGCATGGTCGACGGGATCGATGAGAGCTTTGATGCCTGTATGTTTGTGGGCTATCACGCGGCAGCCGGCCGCTATGGCAACCCGCTCTCCCATACCATGTCCACGAAGACCACCCGCGTGACCCTCAACGGTCTGCCCTGCTCGGAGTTCCTGCTCTACTCCTGGGCGGCTGCCATGAAGGGCGTGCCCACGGTCTTCCTGGCGGGCGATCAGGCACTGGTCGACGACAGCCGCACCCTGCACCCGGCCCTGGAGACCGTTGCGGTTAAGTCCGGCTTTGGCGGTATGACCAGGTGCCTTGCCCCGGTGAAGGTCCATCGCCTGATCCGGGAAACCAGTGAAAAGGCCCTCAGGCAGGATCTGGCGGGAGCCCGCATCAGCCTTCCCGAACACTTTGAGCTGCGTATCTCCTACCGAGAGCAGAAGCACGCGGTGCGCAATTCCTTCTTCCCGGGCTGCCGTCTGGAGGAGAACAACACGATCTCCTTTGCGACGGACGATTACATGGCCCTGCTCACCGCAGCCGAGTACTGCCTGTGACAGACGTTTCCCGGCATGACCGGAAGTAGGGAGGAAAGAAAGTATGTTTCGGATCATGACAGCCGATGAAGCGATCAGCCTTGTGCGGGACGGGGACGTCATCTGTGTCAATTCGTTCGTGGGAATTGAAAACCCCACCGAGCTTCATGAGGCACTCTATCGGCGCTATCAGGCGACCCATTCCCCCAAGCACCTGACAATCATCTCCTCGGCAGGATTTGGCGTGTGGGACGAGAACGCGAACGCAGAGGGCTATATCCGGGAGGGCGCCGTGGACCGGCTGATCTGCGGACACTTCGGCGCCATGCCCAGTACCAAGAAGATCATCCTGGAGAACCGCTTCGAGGCCTACAACCTGCCGCTGGGCTGCATCTCGCATGCCATCCGCGCGCAGGCAGGCGGTCTTCCCGGCGCACTCTCCAAGGTCGGACTGGATATCTTTGTGGACCCCCGGCGCGAGGGCCCGGGCATCAACCAGATTTCTACCGACGCCTCCTTTGTGAAGGTCGTGGAAGTGGATGGGGAGGAGTTCCTCTACTATAAGCTCCCCAAGATTACCGTGGTGCTCATCAAGGGGACCGCGGCCGACCGCAAGGGCAACATTTCCTTTGACGACATGTACATGTCCGGTGACGCGCTCTCCATCTGCCAGGCGGCCAAGAGCAACAAGGGCATAGTGATTGTCCAGGTGGACAAGATTGTCGATCAACCCACCCGCCCGAGAAACGCGATCATTCCGGGTTGCCTGGTCGATGCAATTGTGGTTAAGGAACCGGAGGCCAAGGAGGAAGCCCTGCAGGCCCTCACCGGAAGCTTTGAGATCCGCTATGAGCAGTGGCACGAGTGGACCGAGCGCCTGGAGGCCGTCACCAGCGGTCACCGCCAGCAGAGCACGGCCAGCCAGATTATTGGCGAGCGGGCTGCGCGCGAATTGCACAAGGAGGATATCGTCAATATCGGGATCGGCATCCCGGAGACGATCTCTCACTTTGCCAAGCAGAACGGCATGCTCGACCATATCACCCTCACGGTGGAGTCCGGAAGCATCGGCGGCTTCCCGGCCTCGGGCAAGGTGTTCGGCGCCATGATCGGTGCAGCCTCCGTCTATGATATGGCCAACCAGTTTGACCTCTACAACAGCGGCGGACTGGATATCTGCTTCATGGGCGCGCTGGAGGTGGACGGGCACGGCAACGTCAATGCCCACCGTGGACCCGGTGCCTATGCCGGTATCGGCGGGTTTGCCAATATCACGGCGAAGACGCCGACGGTAGTGTTCTGCCTGACCTTCAATACGAAGGGACTGAAGGTCTCTGTGGATGACGGAGTCACGATCGAGGAGAACGGGACGATTCCCAAGTTTGTCCCCGAGGTCAGCTCCATCAGCTTCTCGGCCAAGAATGCTGTGGCCAATGGACAGAAGGTGCTCTATATCACCGAGCGCTGTGTGTTTATCCTCACTCCCCGCGGCCTTAAGCTCCTGGAAGTCTATCCCGGGGTGGATGTCCAGCGGGATATCCTGGATCTTCTGCCCTTCCCGGTGGAAACCTGATTTGCCAAGGACGGATGCTTTTGTATCCGTCCTTTTCTCATCCGCCATGCGTGCATGCGCGCAAACCCAAGGGACACAACACTTGCGGGAGATGGGAGAAAAATTTCCGGATTTTACAAATTTTCTTTCAAAAGAAGCAGGAATTCGAAAAGTCATGGCGAAATCATTGGGTACAAACCAGAGGGAAATACAAGAGCTCCCGGAGGTTTGGTTCCTGAGAAAGAGGGTGCTTCCGATGGCACAGTTTCTTCCGCGGGAGCAGCAAGATTTCTGATACTGCTTCCGCGTACACCTTATGCCGAAAGGAGCAAGCAGTATGAAGCTGACAATTCAGGGCCGCAACATGGCCATTACCCCCGGTATTACGCAGCGCATTGAACGCAAAACCGCGAGAATGAGCAAGTATCTTCTCCCGGATACCGAAATGCAGATCAAGCTGAGGAAAGACAAGAACGATCTGCGCGTGGCGGAAATCACCGTTCCCATGGGCAATAATGTGATTCTCCGTTCTGAGAGCAGTGCACAGGGCAACCTGTTCGCCGCCATCGATGATGCCCTGGCCAAGATGGAACGCCAGATTCACAGGCATCGTACCAAGCTCAGCAAGCGCCTGCGTGAAGACGCCTTCTCTGTTGAACCTGAATACATCGAAGAGGAAGAGAACGAAGGAGTCCTTGAGGTTGTCCGCAGAAAGACCTTCCCGGTCAGGCCGATGTCCGTTGAGGACGCGGCAATTCAGATGGAAATGCTGGGACACAGCTTCTTCGCCTTTGTCAACATCGATACCGAGCGCATCAACGTGCTGTACCAGAGAAAGGACGGCGGACTGGGTCTGCTTGAACCCGAGGCATAAGCTTTAAGCCGGGCAGCCGGCAGAATATATACGGATTTGTGGGGGCACACGTTATCCGTAATCATATTTGAATCATCACCTGATCACGGTTTCCTGGGGACGGAGCGATCCGTCCCCCTTTGTTTGACTTTTTTTCGCGCTGCAGGTATGCTTTTTAGCGAAAAACCGACGAAAATCAGGAGCTGATTGCGATGGAACTGCATGTGCTTGGCATGAACGGCCCGTTCCCGGAACCTGGCGGAGCCACCTCCGGATACCTGCTTGTGAGCGGGGAGACGCGCATTTGTCTGGATCTGGGGTGCGGCACGCTGCAGCGCCTGACTGCCCTCATGGCACCGGAGCGTCTGACAGCCCTGGTGTTCTCCCACTGGCACTATGATCACACCTCGGATGTGCTCCCGCTTCTGTATCGCCTGCAGGCGACGGGAACTGTGCTTCCCGTGTGGGGACCTGCGGATGAAAAGTCGCCTATCCGTGCGATTCTGGAGCAGGATCCCGGGGTGGAAGTGCATACGATTGCGCCCGGCGACACGGTGGAGATCGGAGACATCAGCCTAACGGCTTTCTCCGCAGCCCATCCTGTACCGGCACTCATGTACAGGATGGCGGGGGAGGAGAAGGTCTTCTGCTATACCGGAGATACCAACCGTACCTCGGGATTGGAGGCGTTTGCCAGGGATGCGGATCTCCTTTTGGCTGACGGCCTGTTCACAGACGATACCTGGGGGGCCGGGAAACCGCATCTCTCCGCACGCATGTGTGGGGAATTGGCGACGAAGGCAAATGCAAAGCAGCTGGTGATCACCCATCTCAATCCCATGATTGACAAGCAGACGCTTCTCAATGAGGCGAGGGAAGCGTACCGCACGGTGCGCTTGGCCGCGTGCGGGGACACCTATGTGATCTAAAGAGGCAGGGCCCACTTAAGGGAGAATAAGATACAGAAAACATGGAAAGAACAACGTTTGAAAAGCAGCTGGCCGCAGGCAAGCTCAGCGGGGTCTACCTTCTGGACGGGAATGAGGAGTATCTCAAGCAGCGGGCACTGCATCGCATGATCGATACGGTGTGCGAGAATGCCCTGAAGGAGCTCAACAGTACGATCATGGAAAATCCCACCACCGATGATCTCATGGCTGCCTGTGAGACCATGCCCTTCATGTCGGAAAAGCGCATTGTGGTGGTGCCGGACCCGCCCTACCTCACAGGGCGCTCGGAGGCGGATGAGGCACTCAAGGACTACCTTGTGCATGTGCCCCAAAGCTGCGTGCTCGTGTTTATCTGCCACGGCAAGGTGGACGCGCGTAAAGCGCTGGTCAAGCAGATCGCGAAGGCCGGAACCCAGGTGACGTATTCGACCCTGGAGGAAACGGAGCTCAACAGCTTTATCCGGGATGCCTTCAAGGAGGCGGGGAAGAATTGCTCTGTGCATGTGGCCGCCCAGCTTGCCTTCGTTGCGGGAAGCGATGCCGCGCTGCTCATGAACGAGATCGGAAAGCTTGTGAGCTTAAGCGGGGAAAGAGACGAGATCACCGAGGAGGATATCCAGGCGGTGACGACGCGCTCGGCGGAGTATACGGCCTACGAGATCGTCAACGCCGTCATGGAAAACAAGGAGAGCAAGGCGTTTTCCCTCATGCGGGACATGCTCTCCGCGGGGGAATCGCGCATCAGTATCCTGGCCATGGTGGAGCGGCAGTACCGGATGCTCCAGCATGTGCATATCATGCGCTATGAAAAGAAGACACAGGACCAGATGGCGCAGCTTCTGGGTGCCAAGCCCTTTGTTGTGGGCAAGTACCTGCAGCAGGCACGTGCTATTTCTGCCAGACAGGCCAGGGACAGCGTGAAGATGTGTGTGGATACGGAATACGCGATCAAATCCGGCAAACTCAATCAGGACGGTGCGGTGGAAGCGCTGCTTCTCAAGCTTTTTGAAATGCGTGCCCCCAAGGCTCAGGCCTGAAGGGGTTCGAAAGATAGATGACATCAGATGAACAGGAGGAACACAGGCATGGCAGCAAAGAAACCCACCCTCGGCGAACTCATCAAGGAAGCCCGGACGAATGCGGGACTGACCCAGGAGAAGCTCGCGGCAAAGATTTCCGGCGTGAGCGCTACGGATATCTCCAAGATGGAGCGCGGTGAGCTTGTCCCCACCCAGGATGTGCTCAAACAAATTGCGAAGCTGACGGGCGTCACCCAGAGCTCCCTTCTTGAGGCCGCAAAGACGGCGAAGACAACTTCAAATAAGAAGACATCGTCTACGACCACCACTTCTTCCAAGAAGACGGCTTCCACATCCAAAACTTCCAGTACAGCCAAGACCTCCAGCCAGGCAAAGGAAACCCTGACGGCTGCGGAAAAGAAGATGCTGGAAGCTTACCGCAAGGCGGACAGTAACACCAAGAAGGCTGCCCTAAAGGTTTTAAACGGGGAGAGCAACTCCCTTCTGGATACGATTCTGGGCAGTGGAACGCCGGGAAGCTTTGCTGATAACGCCCAGTCCATCACCGAGAACCTCGTGGGCAACCTGGTCAACGGCCTGCTCGGCAACCTGGGCAAGTAACGCCGTCTATAGGCTCCGACCCAAAATCTAAGCGGAGTATGGACAGGGAAGCGGGCTGTGTTCCTTTACAATAAGGCAGGTATTGGCTATAATTCCGGTAACACGAAGGGGGAGGCGAAGGCATGTTTAACATCGGAGCGGCTGAGCTCATCCTGATTCTGCTCATAGCCTTCATCGTCGTGGGACCCAAGGATCTTCCCAAGGTGGCCCGCTTTCTGGGCCATGCCATACGAAGAGTCCGCGAGATGATCCAGGAGATCAAGAAGGAGTCCGGACTCGACGAAGTGGAGAAGGAAATCCGCGAGACGCAGCGGGAGGTCAACAAGACCATCCGTGAGGTGGATATCCGCGAGGATATCCGGCAGACCCAGAGAGAGCTTCGAAGCGAGCTGAACGGTGTGAAAAAGGAACTGGATGTCTCCAAGGATATCCGCGAGGCCCAGCGGGAGGTAAAGAAGTCCCTGCAGGCAGAATCGACACCGCAGAAAACGGAAGCTGAAGCAGAAAAAGACGCCTGAGAGGGCAGATTGAGGAGGCGCACACAATGCGACTTGGTACTACAGAGATTATCCTGATTATCGTTCTGGCACTTGTTATCTTCGGCGGAAGCCGTCTCAAGGGCGTAGGTAAGGCACTTGGCACCAGCATCCGTGAGTTCAAGGATGAGGTCAAGGGACCGGAGGATAAGGCCGAAGAGGAAAAGAAGGACGAGGGAAAGGACGCGTAAGCCGCACTGCGCTGAGGGTGTCCTATGGCAAAAAAAGACATTCAGGTGACCAGCCGGCATGATGCGGAAGTGGAGGAGAAGACCTCTCCGCTCCTGTCCCATCTCCTCGAGCTGCGAAACCTTCTTTTGCACTGCGTCATTGCCGTCCTCATCGGCTTTGTGGTGGGCTTCTATGTCCTATGCACGCCCACGATGAACTTCATCATGACGCCCATCCAGGCGCGCGGCGTAGAGGTCATCTATACCGCCGTATCCGAGGCACTGACAACGCAGTTCAGGGTGTCGTTTGTGCTGGCCGTGATTCTGGCAAGTCCGTATATCATTTTCTGTATATGGCGCTTCATCAAGCCTGCACTCTACGATAACGAGATCCGCATGACACGCATGCTGTTCGTTCTCGCCCTGTTTCTGTTTCTTTTGGGCATCGTATTCTGCTACAGGTATGTCTATAACCTGGCCATCGACTTCTTTCTGGTGGCCGGTGAGGACCTGGCCACCCCGATGCTCTCCATCGACAAGTATGTCAACTTTCTGTTTTCCTTCCTTCTGCCCTTCGGCATCGTCTTTGAGCTCCCTGTCGCGCTGTATATCGCAGCGCGCATGGGTGTGGTGAACTACACTCAGCTGGCAAAGTTTCGCAAGTATGTGTTCTTTGCGATCTTTATCATGGCTGCGATCCTGACACCGCCGGATGTGATCTCTCAGGTCATGCTGGGCGTACCCATGTATGTGCTCTATGAGATCGGCGTGCAGGTGGTCCGGTTCACCAAGCCAAAGCCCAGGGGAGAAAAGGAAGACAGGGCCATTGAAGAATGACGGAGCGCATGAAATGCATGCGTGACAAGCCACCCAGGTTCATTCATCAGCCCGCCGCCGCGGATCCTGTCTGGTCCACGGTCGGCGGGCTCTTTGCATGGAACTGGAAGATAGGGAGGGAAGTGCGATGAACATCGTTAGGTACGGTATCACGGGCCTTCTGTGCGAGTTTGAATCTCAGGTTTCCGAGGAGACCAATGCCAAGGTTGCCGCGCTGTGTCAGGCAGTCAGGGACGCAAACGTCAAGGGCATCACCGAGCTTGTACCTGCGTACTGCTCGCTGCTTGTGCAGTACGATCCCCTCCAGACGTCCTTTGAAGCGTTGGAGGCCCTCCTCAAGGGCGCGGCCGTGGATGCCGAAAAGGCAGGGGAAGCGCGGCAATCCAGGATTGTGGAGATTCCGGTGCACTACGGCGGGGAATACGGGCCTGATCTGTCCTTTGTCGCGCAGCATGCGGGACTGACGGAGGCGGAAGTCATCCGCCTGCATTCCTCTAGAGACTACCGGATCTATATGATCGGCTTTCTCCCGGGGTTTCCCTACCTGGGCGGTCTGGATGAGCGGCTCTATACGCCCAGGCTGGAGGTTCCCGGAACCCGCATCCCGGCGGGGAGCGTAGGGATCGGGGGACAGCAGACAGGAATCTATCCGCTG
>JAFUZB010000253.1 GCA_017476845.1 Clostridia bacterium | reverse complement strand
GGGTCCAAAACCAATATCGGACATCAGTGAGGTCACATCCTGCGCCCGCAGATCAATCCGAAGGTCTGGCTTGTCTGTACCAAATGTCTCCATCGCTTCCAGATACGGAATGCGCAAAAACGGTGCGCTGCTAGCACGGTTATACGTACCGTATTTTGCAAAAATCGGAGGCAGCACATCCTCAATGACTGCGAATACGTCTTCCTGCGAGGCAAAGGCCATCTCCATATCCAGCTGATAGAATTCACCCGGGCTTCTGTCACCACGCGCATCTTCGTCCCGGAAACAAGGAGCAATCTGGAAATAGCGGTCAAATCCCGATGTCATCAGGAGCTGTTTGAATTGCTGCGGTGCCTGCGGCAGAGCATAGAACTCACCCGGATGCTTTCGCGCGGGTACAAGATAATCGCGCGCACCTTCGGGCGAAGAAGCTGTCAGGATCGGTGTGGTGATCTCCAGGAAGCCATGCGCATTCATTGCCTGTCGCAGTTCCGCAACCACATTGCAGCGCATGACAATATTCTTCTTGACTTCCGGATTGCGCAGGTCCAGGTACCGGTACTTCAGTCTGAGCGTTTCATCCGCATCCGTGGAACGATTAATCTGGAACGGAAGCTCATTATAACGGCAACGTCCCAATACCTCGATGGATTCAGGAACGACCTCGATGTCTCCAGTGGGCAGGTTGGGGTTCTTGCTTTCACGCTCCCTGACCTCACCGATGACGGAGATGGTGGATTCCTTGTTGAGTCCACGGATCACGTTCATCATATCTTCTGAATTGATCAGCAGCTGCGTCGTCCCATAAAAGTCACGCAAAATGACAAAAGCAAGCGATCCGCCAACCTCACGAACGTTCTCCATCCATCCCGATAGTTGCACACGCTTCCCGACATCTGTGACGCGGAGCTCTCCGCAGTTATGTGTGCGATTCTGCATGGTATTCATCCTTTCCCTAACATATCAATTGTTCTTCGTCTTGCCATAGATATGCTGTGCTTTCTCTATCAGGAAAGCATGCTGCGGACAGCCGCTGCCGCATCAGAGAGTTTGGCAATGATTTCCTCCCGCGTATCCATATCGCGCAGCTTGACTACACCCTGCGTTACCTCGTCGTCTCCGAGTGTCGCAGTCACTGCACTTGCGCACTTATTGGCAAATTTAAACTGTGCCTTTAGGCTACGCGAGCAATGATCCATGTCCGCCTTCAATCCCTGCGCCCGGAGCGCCTGCACGAGTTCGAAGGCATCTAGCCTGTGATCACCCATATAGGTGACAAATACATCAAGGAGCCTAGGACGCGGGATCTCAACGCCTTCATTATCCAGCAGCATAAGAACGCGCTCAATACCCATGCCGAATCCAACTGCGGGAAGATCCGGTCCCCCGAGCTCTTCAACGAGATGATCATATCTTCCCCCGCCGCATACGGTAAGGTTTCCATCCTTTGTTTTTGTGATCAGTTCGAACACAGTCTTGGTGTAGTAATCAAGACCACGAACAATCTTAGGATTGACCTGGAAAGGAATTTCCGACGCATTCAGGCAGGCCTGCAGCTGAGCAAAGTGCTCGCGGCATTCATCGTCAAGATAATCCAAAAGCTTGGGTGCTTCCTTGACGACTTCCTGACATTTGAGCTGTTTGCAATCCAAAACGCGCAGCGGATTGCGCTCATAGCGATTCCTGCAGTCAGGGCATAGCTCTTCCAGATGCTCCTTAAGATAGGTCCTCAGGGCACTATTGTATACAGGACGGCAGTTCGGGCATCCGATGGAATTGATGTTCACGGAAAGATTCTTTACACCCAGTGAAGAAAGCAAATGGAAGGCCAACAGGATGAGTTCTGCATCAGCGGTTGCATCCTTAGCACCGAAACATTCCATGCCAAACTGGTGATGTTCACGCAGTCGCCCGGCCTGTGGTGCTTCGTAGCGAAAAACAGGAGCCGCAAGATAATACATCTTGCAGGGAAGCGCATCAGCATAAAGGTTGCTTTCCAAAAAAGCCCTTACCGCGCCCGCCGTTCCCTCAGGCTTGAGCGTAATGGAACGCTTTCCCTTGTCCTCGAAGGTGTACATTTCCTTCTGGACGATGTCGGTAGTATCGCCTACACCGCGAAGAAACAGCTCCGTATGCTCAAAGACCGGTGTCCTAACCTCGCGGTATCCCGCCCCGGCAGCAGCCTTCCGCATCTTATCTTCCAGATACTGCCATTTATAGCTTTCCGTGGGAAGAACATCTTTTGTTCCTCTGGGTGCCTGTGTCAGCATATCCATCCTCCTTGTATGATACACACAGTATAAAAAAATCCCCGCAGTTGCCTGCATGGGGCGAATTCACGCTGTGCCACCCGTGCTTCGCGGGTCTCCCCGCCTCTTCATGTCTCTATCGCAGACCTGCGTCCGTTCTCACGGAGAGACTCACGGGTTGTCCCCTCGCTGCACACCCTGGAAGCTTTCAGCCTTCGACTTCCTCTCTGCAAAGGGCTGCACACAAGTTGTTCCCTTCATCGTCCCTTGGGCCGAATTGTAAGCATTTTCCCCGGTGATGTCAATTGCTTTGCTTTTCGATACAGACAAAGAGAATACCCGGTCTCCAGAATACTGGAAACCGGGTATCTGTTCACCACGTGTAGTTCATTGCGGTGGCTACACAATTCTGATGTGTATCATCCACTTTTTTTGTTCCGTGCGTTTTGCTTCCATAGAAATGGATGCAAAAGTGTCCGTCAAAATTATTGTTTTTTATTGTGGTTGTTCCATGCGGCATACCGTACATGGATGCCGCATAGACACGCCCGTTATATTTCACAAGAATCGGTCTGCGCTTCCACGACCACCCGCCGTAGATTGTCTTCAGTACGCCTGTATCTGTTTTTGTGAGCGGTTCTGCGTCCAAATGATTGGCTCCGGACCAGCGTTTACATGTGAAAGTCTTTCCTGTTTTGCAATGCTTTACCGTGAATGTTGCCCCTTTGGGAATCCTGTCTACACCGTTCTTAAACCAGTTCAGTCGCTCTGTAGTAATGGTCTTGCTCGAGGAAGAAGTCTTCGCTCCGCTTGTTTTAGTGGACGCGGATGCCTTTTCTCCGAACATGGCAGCGATCGTAGCGCTGTCTGCAGTACCCGTCTGCTTTAATCCCTTTGCTTTCTGCAGTTTCTTGACTGCAGACTTGGTTCCCGGACCGTAATCCCCATCAATATTACCCGTGTAGTATCCATAGGCCTGCAGACATTTCTGGAGTTTCTTTACATTACTTCCACTGGCACCATATTCGCATGCTGTCGGCTTTCCGATTTTTTTGAGCTGGGCAAGAAGCGTAGTTGATGAAGAAGCTTTGGATGATGAAGATGTATTTGTCTGATTGGATGTCTTTGAGGTATTTTTCGATGAGCTATTGGAAGAACCCTTGGAAATGTATTTCTTCATTACATATCCGGTGTATTTTCCATAAGTCACCTTATACCAGTCACCAGAAGTCGAAAGAATCGTCACTTCATCGCCTTTGCTGAGTGTCTGTAAAGCCTTGGAATCCTTGCTTGCCTGGGAACGTAAATTCAAGGTTGAGCAATTGACTGTCCCCGTATTGCCTGAAGCCAGGGCTATAAGCGGCGTAATAAGGAGAAACAGCATGACCACAACGGTAAGAAAGCGTCGTGGACGCATTTTATCTTTCATAGTGAAAACCATCAGTAATGACTCCTTTCTCAGTGTCAGACCGTGTCAGTATCCATGACGGATTTTCTGGCACTTTTTCATGGTTTCCACACAAATATAGAATCGAATGTTCAAAGTGTCAACGGTTGTTTGTTTCATTTTTACAATAATTTATGACATATTCTGTCATATTTCGTGATGTTATTGTGTGAAAATACATTGCTTTGTCGCATTTTTAAATTATATTTTAAGATGTTTTCTCTTTTTTGTAACAAATCGTGCTTCGGACCTTTTTTGCAAAATAGACTTGACGTTTTTTCCCTGTTCTGATATCATGCACTACGGTTTTGAAAGAAACCTGTGCCGTAGACAGCCGGTATCCAATGTGGATTCAATGGAGTTCGCTCCGCCTGCCGAGGTGCGACGGGAACGTAATTAGCTCCCCTTGCGCCTGCGCAAGGGTTTTCTTTTTACACATAACCTGACTGGAGGTGTATGGAAATGAGCAAGAACCGTGAAATTAAGGAACAGGTCGTCGCTGATATCGAAGAAAAGTTCAAGGCTGCGCAGTCTGTTACATTTGTGAGCTATTCCGGTCTGACTGTTGAGCAGGTGACCAATCTGCGCAAGCAGTGCCGTGAAAACGATGTAGCATATTGTGTTCTGAAGAATCGTCTGGTGAAGCGTGCGCTTGATGATCTGAAGATCGAAGGTGCAGACGATCTGCTGAACGGACCCAATGCATTCGTTTTCAGCATGAAGGATGCTGTTGCAGGTCCCAAGGTGGTCAGCGATTTCATCGAAAAGAACAAGCTGACAAGCCTGAAGCTCACCGGTGGTATTCTCGAAGGCAAACTCGAGGATGTAGCTACCATGGAAAAGCTGGCTAAGATGCCCAGCCGTGATGTGCTTCTCGCACGCCTCGTTGGCAGCATGTCCGCCACTATTGGCAATTTCGTTCGTGTTGTCGAGGCTATTCGCAAAAAGCAGGCCGGAGAAGAATAATTTCCGCAAATGTCTGCATTCTACAAGGTTTTAATGTATTTTTAGGAGGCTGAATAAAATGACTCATGAGGAGATTATTGCTGCCGTCGAATCGATGACAGTGCTTGAACTGGCCGATCTGGTCAAGGCTATGGAAGAAAAGTTTGGTGTGTCTGCTGCTGCTCCTGTGGCTGTTGTTGCTGGCGCTGCTGCCGCTGCTCCCGCCGAGGAAGAGAAGACCGAATTTGACGTCGTGCTCAAGGAAGCCGGCGCCGAGAAGATCAAGGTTATCAAGGTTGTCCGCGAAGTCGTCGACGGCCTGGGCCTGAAGGAAGCCAAGGAAATGGTCGAAGCTGCTCCCAAGACCATCAAGGAAGGCGTCTCCAAGGAAGAAGCCGAAAAGATCGTCGAGAAGTTCAAGGCCGCTGGTGCTACCTGCGAGATCAAGTAATTTCGATGTGTCTGGAAGAGTGTGGAAACACACTCTTCTTTTGTTTTCTCTTCTTGTTCGCTCTTCTGCTTCCTGTTATAATTTTCCGTGTTTGCAAGCCCCTGAAATGATGTAAAGAAAGCAGAGGAATTCCATGCGCGCACTTATTGTTCTTGCCGCCATGCTTACGACGATTCTTTTCTGCACTGCTTCACTTGCCGATACACGCATTGATCCCGCTTATGATATTCCTGAGTATGTCACCTGGCTTCTGGACGTTGCACGAGGTGAACTCGGCTATACGGAAGGAGCGCACGGATACACCAAATACGGAGAATGGGCAGGTGACCCCTATGCACAGTGGTGTGCTGAGTTTCTTTGCTGGTGTGTACATACAGTAGACGAGACGCATGGGACAGAACTGCTTGATTCGGTATACCCTCTCTACTCCTCCTCGAACGTCGGGAAAAACTGGTTTATTGACCACGGACGTTACCTCGTGCGATGGGGAAACCTTGACGGCTGGGGATATCAATGGCTCAAAGGAGAAAGTGATTTTCTGACGACAGGAGACTATATTCCGCAGCCGGGTGACTGGGTGTTTTTCACCTGGACTAATGATTTGAACACCGACCATGTAGCCATGGTTGAATACTGTACCAGGGACGATGGGGGCAATGTCACCATCCACGTCATTGAAGGCAATACACCGGCTTCCGTCAAACGTACAGAATATCCGCTCGCCTACCGACGGATTCTTGGATTCGGAACCGTCCATGATGTGGCAGACTGGACGATGCGATCCGGCAACGTCGGTGAAAAAGTGCGTCAGCTTCAGTTTAAGCTAGCGCAGACGGGGTATCTCGCTGAAGATAAGGTCGACGGAAGATTTGGTTCCACCACGCAGGCATCGCTGATGCAATTTCAGGAGGAGCACCATCTTCGTGCAAACGGTATCGCCAATCTGTCCACGCAGCAAGCGTTGGATAGAGTCTACCTATCGGCCGGTAACCAAAATCCTTCTTCATGGATTGTAGATGATGACGAAGATTTCACGCTTGATCTCAGTTTTGATGATATGTTTGCTCAGGATTGGACGGATGAAGAGGAGGTCGAGCTTCTCACGGAAGATCTGTTCTCTCCTGAAAGTGACAACGATCTCGCTTTTGAAGACAGCCTGACTGAAATCGGTGACCCTGCACCTGCTTGGGTACAGACTGAGTAACCCCTGTGCAGCATGGTAAGGAAGTGTTGTTTATGGAAGACCAGGTACTTGTTTTTGGGCATAAGAATCCTGATGCGGATGCCATCGTTTCCGCTATTGCCTATGCCTCGCTGATGAATTCTCTGGGTGAAGGACATTATGTTCCCTGCCGTTTAGGACATATCAACGATCAAACCGACTATCTCCTGCGTCGCTTTGAGATAGACCCTCCGCTGCACATTCATAACGTCTATACCCAGGTGAAAGACATCGTGATTGATCATCCTCCGGTTTTAAGCGCACAGGTATCCGTTTCGCGCGCATGGCAGGTGATCCACAGTGAAGCTATGAACGGGTCCACCATTCCTGTAACAAAAGAAGACGAAACCCTCTATGGCATGATTACCGCAGGAGACATCGCCGAACATGACATGGACTCTATCGATCATCCCTCGATTGACAGTGTCCCCATTTTCAATTTGCTCTCCGCCCTCGAAGGCCATATTATCAATGATCCATCCGATCTTTTTGATACTATCTCCGGTGAAGTGCAGATCACCCTTCCCCAGCCCAATCCTGCGCTTATGTCACCATCATCCATCCTGATCTGTGGGCAGCAGCCGGAAGTGGTGGAAGCTGCGCTTGCGCAGGGTGTCAGATGTATCATCCTCTGTCAGACCGATCTGGCTGAGCGGTATACCAGCACCCATTCTGAGACCTGCATCATTGCCACACCCCTTGATGCGTATCGCGCCGCACGCATGCTCTATCAAGCCAACCCGATTGGCCGTATCGCAAAGAATGATCAGCTAGTTGCCTTCAACCTCAACGATTACCTCGACAACGTCCGTGACAAAGTCCTTGAGAGCCGTTTCCGCGCCTATCCTGTGGTAGATGACGAAGGCAGACCTGTCGGTACGCTCTCACGGTATCATTTGCTCAGACCCAGTCGAAAGAAAGTCGTTCTCGTCGACCATAACGAAAAAAGTCAGAGCGCTGCCGGGCTTGAGCAGGCCCAGATCATCGCCATCCTTGACCATCACCGACTTGCCGATGTGCAGACCGGCTATCCGACATTCATGCGTAACGAACCCATTGGATCCACCACAAGCATCGTGGCGCAGATGTATCAGGAGCACGGCCTGCTCCCGGGACCTCGCCTTGCCGGCCTGATGGCTGCTGCTATTTTATCCGACACCGTACTGTTCAAGTCTCCTACCTGCACAGATTTGGATATACGTCTGGCCCAGCGGCTCGCAAGAATTGCAGGTGTTGATCTGGATGAATTGGGTCACGAGCTGTTTTCTACTGGCAGTGCTGCGGATAAAAGCATCATGGAACAGCTCAAAGCGGACTTTAAGGAATTCCGTCTAGGGAACCACTTGCTTGGTATCGCACAGATCACTACGCTGGACACAGAGAAGCTTCGTCCCCTGTCAGATCAGTATCTCGCGAGCATGGAGCAGGTTCGTAAGGAAAATCATTACGACGCCGTCTATCTGATGCTCACCGATGTTCTCAAGGAGGGAACCGAGCTTCTTTTTACAGGCAGCAAGGATCCCATTTGCCAAGCTTTTGGCGTAGATACCCCAGAAGAGCATCATGTGTATCTGGATAAAGTTGTATCACGCAAAAAACAGATCGTACCTGCCCTATCCGCACTCTGGGGATACGCTGTGATTACTATTTTGAGGTGTTGCCTGTGTACAGGAAATGGATCGCTATCGCGTTATGCCTAATGTTGCTTCCCTCCTTCGCCTTCAGCGAAGGATTCAATTACACACTGTCCTTTTCTTCTGCAAAAGGCGTGCCCGACAGTGTGATGGAAGGGATACTGGATCTGTTGGATATGTTAGACATTTCCGGAACCTTTCTGTCCAACAGTGTCCCCGGTGAGGGATTTGAACTTCAGGCCATCGTCC
>JAFUZB010000252.1 GCA_017476845.1 Clostridia bacterium | reverse complement strand
GGTACTCTTTGCCATCTGTCTGCCAAATTCCCGGTTGAAGTGGGCCTCCTCGTGACCCAGTTCCACCATACCGGGAGTAATGATGATACGCCTTCCCGGGAAGCGCGCAAGCACGCGAAGCGCAGCACTGCTGCCCGCAGGATTGCTGTTGAAGGCATCATCAATGATCGTGATGCCGCCGGGCCGCTGCACCAGCTGCAGCCTGTGCTCCACAGGCTCCAGGCGTGTAATGCCTCTGGCAATCTGCATAAGTGTCATATGCAGTTTCAGGCAGACTGCAGCGGAAAGCAGGATGTTTGCAATGGCATGCTCGCCGAGAAGACGGGTTTCGCACGCAATACTTCCGCCCTTGGTGCACAGCTTAAAACGGCTACCGAAGGGACCCACCTCGACCTCCTCGGCCCAGACATCCGCTCCGGTTTCAGGAGATAGGGCAACCAGCCATTTTTCTTTCTGTGTCTTATCGTACAGTTCCCGGCAGATTGCATGGTCGTCGACAAAAAAACATGTACCGCTCTCCGGGAGCGATTCCATCAGCTCATACTTGGTGTCACGAATCCGTTCTACGGTGCGGAAGGTATCCAGATGCTGGGCGCCCACACTGGTAAGTACCCCCAGGCTCGGGTGTACCAGACGGCACAGTTCCCGAATATCTCCGACATGCCTTGCGCCCATCTCAGCGACAAACACCTGATGGGACGGAAGAAGCGATGAGCGGATGACCTTGGTCAGCCCCATGGGCGTATTAAAGCTGGAGGGCGTAACCAGGGTCTGGTACTTTTCTGAAAGCAGTGTGCCGAGAATGAACTTTACACTTGTCTTGCCGTAGCTTCCCGTAATACCGATTTTGATCAGATCCGGTCGGTCCTTCAGCATCTTCTGTGCATCCCGGAAATACAGCTCCTGAATCCCCTTTTCCACAGGAAGGACAACAAGGGCTGCAAGAGCAAACCATATCGGCACAAGCAGCGGAAACAAGATGGCGAGAAGCAGCTGGATGCTGGACAGTGCAGTTCGGGAAAAAAGTATTTCCAGTACCAGATAGGTCAGCGTCTGCGCAACCAACAGCCGCTTGATGCGCGCCGTATACGCTAGCTTCTTCTTTTCTTTCCGTCCTGCCTCATACCGGAATAGTAGCCATCCCCAGGCCACAAGCAGCGAAGCATAGAGAATCACCCATGCGCCTGCCCCAAGAAACCGGGAAAGCAGATAGACAAGTACGTGCCCGAGCGCAAGCGCTCCGGATTCCAAGAGGACCTGCCGCAGATTCCGCTTCAGTGACCTGAAATAGCCCATAAACTGATAGCTTTCCAGCTGAAACAGATGCATCAAATGGCGAGAGGAAAGCACCAGAGCAGCGCAGGATGCGCACATGACTGCCCACCAAGAAAACGCCATTGTCTCACCTCTCATGCGAAAAAATGCTGCGCAACGGTGCCAAACCTTGCGCGCTGTTCAAGATATGCAAAATGGGTTCCGTTCTCAAAGACCGCAAGTCCGGCATCCGGGATGAGCTGTTCCATCTTTTGTCCCATCCAAAGCGGTGTTTCAGTATCCTTATCTCCCCAGACAAGGAGTGTCGGCGCATGAATATGGGAAAGACTGTCCGTTAAGTCCAGTGAAATCACCTTGACAAAGGTTTTACGCATCTCAGGATCCAACGCATTATAGTCACGCGACCCATACTTCTCCCTGGCTTTTTCTTCCATACGGTCCGCCAGGGGCGCCAGCACCTTTGTTGCCCGAAGTTTCCCCGCAATCTCCTTCTGCCTGCGAAAGGCCTCCTGGCGCTGCTTTCCCTCCTCGGTCTGGGGTTTGCGGATCCCGGCAGCACCGGTAAGAATCATCTTTTCAAACAGACTCTGGTCGCGCGCGGCCAGATAGATCGCCACACGTGCGCCAAAGGAATGCGCAATGACGCAGCACGGCAGGAAATCCTCCTTTTGCAGAAGTTCCAGAAGACAGGCCGCGTACTCGGGGACCCCCCAGGGCTCAGGCGGTCTTCCGCTCTCTCCAAAGCCGGGAAAATCCACGCAGAGTACCCGCATACTTTCCTCGAGCATCTGTCCGATCGGCTGCATCAGTTGGATAGAACATCCCCAGCCATGCAGAAGCACCACACGGTGCTCACCGCTACCGGTCAGAGTATAGTTTACCCTTGCTCCCAGGCACTCTGCCTCCACGCCATTCCCTCCTACGGTTTCATTTTCCAAATATAGCGCACCTTTTCCGATGAAAGCTGCCATTCCCGCTGATAAACCGCGGGAACACGCATCGTGCGCTCCTGTATGGCTCCGATGCGCTCACAGGTCCTTCTGCTCGCCTCATTGTCAGGATCGGTGGAAATGACCACGCTCTCCTTGCCGTCTTGCCTGATGTCGCTTTTCAGAAGCATGCATGCGCGGGCGGCATAATGATGGCCGCGCCACGGCGGATCAATGTGATATCCGATATGACCGAAATAATAGATGCCGACACTCTCTCCCAGGCGCAGGCTGATCTTCCCGATTTCCCGCCTGTGGTTGTGCAGTGTGATGCGGAAGTTTTTGATCACACCGAAATGAACCTCCTGCACAGGGTCCGGCAGAAATATCGGGCGCAGGTCAATGACGCCGTCTGTGAGCACAGGTCCGTGCGATGTAAAAAAGCCCAGCATATTACAGACACCGAACCTCACAGTGCTGAAGGAATGCGTCAAAATCCGCTTTTCTCAGCATCTGTGTTCCCGTGGTCAGGCAGCTTGCCGAGGCAGCAGCCACGCCATAGCGCAGAATGTCCTCCGCCTTTTCCGACTTCTTCCATCCGAGAATCAAGCCGGCTACCATAGCGTCCCCTGCTCCCACAGTGGAATTTGCTTCCACCTCCATCGCAGGGGCATACCAGCATCCCGCATCAGTAGCAAGCATAGCCCCCTCGCTCCCTAGAGACACACAGACATAGCGGATGCCCAGGGCAACCCATTTTTCCGCAGCGCTTCGAATATCCTCCAGTCGGGACAATTCCCGCCCGGCCACATATTCCATCTCCAGTCGGTTGGGCTTGACAAACATCGGCTTTGCCTTGATGCCCTCAAGCAGCGCCTCGCCTGAGGCATCGAGAAACACCGGTGCACTTGCAAGCTCGGAAATCAGGTTATAGTACGTAGCCGGGCTTGCCTTGGGCGGAAGGGAGCCGCTGAGCACATGCATTTCCGCCTTTGTGCGATACATCCGTACCTTTTCCCAGATAACCTCAGAGGCATGGGAGGAGAGCGGGACCCCACTCTCGTTGAACTCGGTGATCT
>JAFUZB010000021.1 GCA_017476845.1 Clostridia bacterium | reverse complement strand
AGGGGATTACCTCAGAATACGACTTTGATGGCTCCGTTAAGTCCTATCGGTCTGATGGGCTCTTGATATTGACATCGGACGGGGGATACAAATACAACGGTGAAGGACGAGAAAACGTAACCGCGAGCTACGATAACCAGGGGAACCTGACTGCATATTCTTATCACAATGAAGATAACTCCAAAACCGTCTCCTATGATGTTTACGGCGAAGTGATAACGTATACAGCCTCTTCATCTGATGGAAGGAAATATCAGTATAACTCCGGTATTGGATGGCAGCGGCAGGAGGCTGATGGCTCATGGATTGCAACTGAAAAACCAGACGATGTAAATTCATCTGACTTGCCCCCGCTCTTGGTTCTTCAAAAAACATCAGCCGTAGAAGGAAGCTGGTACCCCAACAACACAGCGTGCGTCATAGGCGTTTCTCTACGGGATAAATATCCTGATCTCACAAAAAAGTGGTACCATGTCTTGCCTGTGGATATGACGATCCAGGGCACGCAAACATTTAAAATGGTTGCAGGCAATATGTACTATATAGGTAAAGTTTTCGTCACAGTCGACGGAGACAATGTGACAGTAAATCGCACATATGCTTCCGGGCTTGTCTTTCCCAAAGAAGATATGTTCCGCTGGTTTACTTCCATCGGCGAGATTACCCACGATTTCCTGGAACAGCCTACAGACAGTCTCATCTATGGAAGATCCTATTCTCTTACACAAGACTTTTCCGGCAAAGACAAACTGCTCCTCTTTGTGTGTAATCGCGTCACTTACCGACAGCCGATTTACAATGACGGTACTGCTCTTGTACGCTATTGGCCTAATATTCCAAGTGTGCGCGCACACCGAAAGAAGGCAGAAGAAATGTTGGATATGATGCAATAATGTGAGAACAAAAAAGCGGCCAAGCCGCTTTTTTGTTCTCAAGGGAACATGAGGAGACGCTGATAAACTGTATCCTCAGGCATACTATGATCAATCGGCTTTGCTCCGACTGCCTTTCGATAAAAATCTGCAGCATCATCACACCATCCGATAATGCCATACCCGTAACCTGCTTCCCGCATCCCATACAAGGTCTCTACGAGCAAGGCACCACCAAGACCACCGCCACGATTTTCCTCACGTAGACCGATCGGCCCGAAATAACCCAGCGCTGTTGCGTCAAAGCAGGCAAATCCTACAACCCTACCTGCATGCTCAGCTATGTAGCAGCTGCTTGGCTGACGGTACAGAGCGGGAAGGATCTCGCTTGCCCAGCCCTCACCAAAGGTTTCCTTTACAATCCCACATACACGATGAATATCAGGAGGTAAAACACGTCGGATCGTGTAGTTGTCAGATGTTCTCTTCTCCGGCAACTGATACAGATTCACCAGCATATCCATGTGCTTCATCCTCCTGTATCACAGTTTCTGTAGTTTCTTCAATGGGCTTTTCAAGGATTTGCATGAACTCTTCGCCTGTGATCGTTTCCCGTTCAAGCAGATAGGCTGCAAGCTCATGCAGTTTGGCTTCATTCGCTCGAAGAATCTCTGTGGCTCTCTCGTGCGACGTGCGGATGATACGCATGACTTCTTCGTCGATCAGCGCAGAAGTTGATGGCGAGCATGCCAGACTGGCGTCTCCGCCAAGGTACACATTATTGATGGTTTCCAGTGCGGTCATATCGAACTTCTCAGACATGCCAAGCCTTGTTACCATGGCCCTTGCAAGCTTTGTAGCCTGCTCGATGTCATTAGAGGCACCACTGGTCACCTCTGCAAAAATCACTTCCTCTGCGGCACGTCCTGCAGTTAATGTGGTGATTTTGTTAAGCATCTCTTCTCTGGACATCAGGAAATGTTCATCTTCATCCACCTGCATAGTGTAGCCAAGTGCGCCGCTGGTTCTCGGAATAATCGTGATCTTATGAACAGGGGCAGAGTTCGTTTGTTTTGCGGCAACAAGTGCATGGCCAATCTCATGATAGGAGACCACCTTT
>JAFUZB010000251.1 GCA_017476845.1 Clostridia bacterium | reverse complement strand
TCCGACGGGGATTTCTCGGTGCGTGTACCCGAGAAGGGGCAGTACAGGGAGACCGAGGAGCTGACGCACGCCTTTAACACCATGGCCGACCGCATCAGCTCCAACGAAGCGAGCCGGCGCGAGTTTGTGGCCAATGTAAGCCATGAGCTGCGCAGTCCGATCACCAGCATCTCGGGTTTTGTGACCGGCATGCTAGACGGCACCATCCCGGAGGAGAAGCACGCGGAATACCTGAAGATTGTCGAGGGAGAGACGCGGCGCCTGACTAAGCTGATCTCGGATCTTTTGGCGCTCTCGCGCCTGGAGCGCGAGGATGCCATGCTCACCTGCACCGATTTTGACATCTGCGAGCTCTTCCGTCAGGCGGTGATCCGCAGGGTGTCGGACCTGGAGAAAAAGCAGATGGATCTGGTGTGCGACTTTGCAGAGGAAAGCTGCATGGTCCATGCTGACCGCGACAGGATCGAGCAGGTCATTGTGAACCTTTTGGACAACGCGATCAAATTTACGCCGGAGGGCGGAAACATTACCCTGTGCGTGAGGCGCGAGGGGGACAGGTGCCGCATGGAGGTGCGCGACAGCGGCATCGGGATTGCAAGCGAGGACAGGGACAGAATCTTTGAACGGTTCTTTACCGTCGACCGCGCACACACATCCGGGAAGGGAACGGGACTGGGACTGAGCATCTGTCAGCGCATACTGCAGATGCACGGGGAGAGTATCCGCCTTCTGGATACCGAGGAAGGGGCAGCCTTTGCCTTCTACCTGCCCGCAGGGCACGGCAAAGACAGGACAGACAGAGAGGAAGAACGGGATGCGTGACATTCAGACACTGCGTGCGGAGCTTGACCAGATTGATGCGGAGATCGTAGCCCTCCTGGAGCGGCGGCTCTCGGTCTCCCGTGAGGTGGCCGAATACAAGCGGGAGCGGCAGCTGCCGGTCCTGGATGCCTCCAGGGAGGAGCAGGTGCTGGAGGACCGCGCCGCGCGATTGGATGAGGAGAACCTGCGCCAGTATGTGCGCGAGGTTTTCCGGGATATCATGGCGATGAGCCGCGCGGAGCAGACGAGCAGGATGGAGGAAAATCATGTTTGACAGGCATGTATATCTCATCGGGATGCCGGGCAGCGGCAAGAGCAGCCTGGGCAAGCGGGTCGCGGGCAATCTGCATCTTCCCTACATCGACATGGACAAGCGGCTGCAGGAATGCTTTGGGATGACGGTGGTCGATATCTTTGCCAAGCACGGCGAGGAGGCCTTCCGCACATCCGAAACCAACCTGCTCATCGAGATGACGCGCGAGCCGGCCTCCGTGATCTCTACGGGCGGGGGCAGTGTCATGAACCCCGAGAATGTGCGCATCATGAAGGCTTCGGGTCTCCTGGTCCTCGTCGACCGTCCGCTGGATCAGATCCTCGGGGACATCAAGCTGGACAGGAGGCCGACCCTGGCCGAAAAAGGCCTGGGCGAGGTCGAGCGCGTGTACAAAGAGCGCTATGATACCTATCATGGGGTAGCGGACATCATTCTGGACAATTCCAAGGGCTTTTATCCCGGGGTGGAGGAGCTGGAGCGCATCATACGGCTGCGCTTTGGGCTGTACGTGATCTGAGGTGGAGACAATGCAGGAAGCACAGTTTGAACTGGTGGGCAAGATCGGGTCCATGGCCCTGATCCGCAAGGAGGATCAGGATGTGGACTACAACATCTTCTCCCGCCTCGGCGCAGAGCTCAGGCCCGGCATGATCTGGGTGACCAGCGGGGCGACGGAGATCGGGCGGCTGGATTATATGAAGCGCACCGGCATGGAGCTTACGGGCGATCCTGAGCAGGACAAGACCGACTATGCCGCGCAGGGCCAGGCGATCCTCATGCAGAACTACCGCCAGTTTATCCGCCCGGAGTACGGGGTCAGGCAGGTGCTTGTGGAGCACACGCATTTCAATGATCCCGAGAAGGCCGAGCATATCCGCCAGCTGCTGCTGCGTGCGGCCAAGCAGCGCGCGATCCCGATTGTCAATTACAACGATCCGGTGAGCGATGTAGAGAACCGCAAGATGGAGCTGGCAGCCCGCCGCGAACAGGGCGGCGAGGTGCATGAGTGTGTGGACAATGATGAGACCGCTGCGGTGATTGCGGGGCTTGTGAAGGCCAAGATGCTCGTCATCATGACGAGCACGGAGGGCATCTACAGGAACCCCACGGATCCCTCTACCCTGGTGCGGGATGTGACCGCAAAGAGTGTGGAGGCGCTGGAGAAGAAGGTGCGCGAGCTGCAGGAGGGGTGCGTTGGCGCAAGCCGCGCAGGTGCCAACGGCGCGCGGGCCAAGCTGGAGTATGCCCTGCAGTCGGCCCGCAAGGGAACCACCGTGGTGATCGGACACGCAAGACATCATCTGTCGGAACTTGTCTCGGGCAGTGTACCCTGTACCCGTATCGGGCTGGAGTGAAGAGATGACTTTACAGGATTCCATCGCGTTTTTTACCGAGGAAGCCCACTCGCTTTCCTGCCTGTCTCTGCACTGCGGAGACAGGCAGCATCTGTATTCCGCCCTGGGCGGTGTGCGAAATGCGGAGGGGGACGCACTTGAGGCGGACAGCCTTTTTGATCTGGCGAGCCTGACGAAGCTGTTCACCTCGCTGCTTGTGATGCGGCTGTGGGAGGAAGGCCTTCTGGACCTGGAGGCGAAGGTCACGCAATATGCACCGCGCTTTGTCCATCTGGAGGATGTTACCGTATCCCAGGTGCTGGGATTTGAGATTGCGCTCCAGAGCCCCAGGCGTGTGGATGCCCAGGCAGACAGGGCCCAGGGGCTGCGCGAGCTCTTTGCGCTCACAGCCTTTGCAAACAGCGGGAGCAGGTGCTACTCGGATATGCATGCCATGGTCCTCAAGTATGTCATTGAGGGCGCGGCAGGCGAAACCTATCTGGAGGCACTGAAAAAACGTATCCTTGTGCCGCTTTCCATGACGGAGATCTTCGGGACGGTGCCGGAGGAAAAGCGGGACAGGTGCGTAAGCTGCGACAGGGAGCACCGGATCGAAGGAGAAAAGTGGATCCTGCGCGAGGGGATTGCGCCGGGAACGCCGCACGACCCGAAGGCGCATCTTCTGCAGACGGCGGAGGATGTGTGCGGACATGCGGGACTCTTCGGGACGGCTGCGGATCTGGTGAAGCTGTGCCGAGGTATGCTGGAGGAGAAGATTGTCTCGGACAGTACGCTCCTTGAGATGGCGCGGAACCGGACCGGACATCCCCTTCCCGGAGGCGGCTATACACAGTATCTCGGCGCGCAGTGCTATGTCCGTCACCCCCAGCAGGTGCACTCGGAGGTTCCGGTGTATATGTCGGACCGGGCGATCGCCATGGGTGGATTCACGGGGCACCACCTGTCAGTGGATCCGGAAACGGGGATCTTTGTGGTTTCCCTTGGGAACCGCGTCCTGAACCGGCTGACGGTATGCGTGCCTCCGGAGGGCAGAACGCTGGAGGATTACGGACTTCTGCCGGACGGCAGGGGACAGATCCGATGGACCGATGGGGAAATGATCTGGTCCTCTGCCCGGTACGTCCATCTCAAGGATGAGCATATGCATGCGGCGATCATGGACACATTGGGCGTGCCCTCCAGATTGGGTACCAAGTAGGGACGGAAAGATAATTGATGATTCCTGGGAGAATTGAGAGCAGAAATTCCGGTACTGACTTAGTACCGAAAACGTCTCAATCCCTGAATTGACAACGGTTTCAGGCTGGAACGGATA
Organism: Clostridia bacterium; assembly: GCA_017476845.1. GTDB lineage: Bacteria > Bacillota > Clostridia > Christensenellales > Aristaeellaceae > UBA2943. The sequence goes on along the minus strand of JAFUZB010000251.1, from coordinate 2,168 downwards.
ACAAAAAAACACGTCTTTTATCTATCTCTTGCGAGCAAGACCGGACGCGCAAAATCCTGTTGAAAAGCGTCTTTCGCCGTCGTATAATCCACCTATCGGCTGTGAAGGACCACAGGTACGCAAGCGTAGCTTCAGCGAGCGCATGAGGGTGAGAGATGCGCGCAACCGCCGTACTGCCCAGTCCGGAGCCGCGGCTAATCCCCGCCGGTTTATCCCCGTAACAGGATGAAAGAGTGAGATTTTTCCGGAAGCACTAGATTCCGGAAGGTCTAAGCCGGGTGGTACCGCGAAGTGTGTATTACGCCTTCGTCCCTGCAGGAAAACGCAGCGGGTGAAGGCGTTTGCTTTTGCCCTAAGAATGGAGGAAACTGTCATGGCAGGAAAGAAACAGGAATTTGTGAACTTTATCACGCCCAGAAGTGAAGACTTCTCTCAGTGGTATACGGACGTCATCACCCAGACCGGGCTGTGCGACTATGCTCCGGTCCGCGGCTGCATGATCTTCCGTCCCTATGGCTATGCGATCTGGGAGCGGATCCAGGCCGAGATGGACCGCCGCTTTAAGGACAAGGGCACGGAGAATGTCTACTTCCCAATGCTCATCCCCGAAAGCCTCCTAATGAAGGAAGCGGAGCATGTCGAGGGCTTTGCCCCCGAGGTGGCCTGGGTAACCCAGGGAGGCAGCGAAAAGCTGCAGGAGCGCCTGGCGATCCGTCCGACCTCCGAGACCATCTTCTGCACCATGTTCTCCAAGTGGCTGCAGACCTGGCGTGACCTGCCCATGAAGTACAACCAGTGGTGCTCCGTCATGCGCTGGGAGAAGGCTACCCGTCCGTTCCTTCGCACCTCGGAATTCCTCTGGCAGGAGGGCCATACCATCCATGCCACCGCAGAGGAGGCCCAGGAGGAGACCCTGACGATGCTCGAGGTCTACCGTGAGGTTGCAGAGGATGTGCTTGCCCTGCCTGTGTATGTGGGCCAGAAGAGCGAAAAGGAAAAGTTTGCCGGCGCGCGCGCTACCTACTCCATGGAAGCCATGATGCAGGACGGCAAAGCCCTGCAGGCCGGCACCAGCCATAACTTCGGCACCAATTTCTCCGAGGCGTATGAGGTGCAGTTCCAGAACAAGGAAGGCAAGCTGGAGTATGCGTATGAGACGAGCTGGGGCGTGAGCACCCGTCTCATCGGGGCGATCATCATGACCCACGGCGACGAGCGCGGCCTGCGCCTGCCCCCGAAAATCGCGCCGATCCAGGCGGTGATCCTGCCCATCGCGGCCCATAAGCCGGGTGTGACGGAGGCCTGTGAGAAGCTCGAGAAGGAGCTGAAGGATGCCGGCTTCCGCGTGAAGCTCGATGACCGTGATACCGTGTCCGCAGGCTTCAAGTTCAATGACTGGGAGCTCAAGGGCGTGCCGGTGCGTCTGGAGGTCGGCCCGCGCGATCTGGAGAACGGTGTGGTGACGGTTTTCCGCCGCGATACCTGCGAGAAGACCACCCTGGCTCTGGATGGCATTGCCGGTGAGCTGCAGAGCCTCCTGGATGATATCCAGAAGGGTCTCTACGAGCAGGCCAAGGCCTTCCGCGATGCCAAGACCACGAAGGTGACCAACATGGACGAATTGGGTGAGGCGGTACAGACCGGCTTTGCCAAGGCCATGTGGTGCGGCGAGCGTGCCTGCGAGGATGAAATCAAGGAGAAGTTCAACGCGAGCTCCCGCAATATGCCCTTTGATCAGGAGGGTGAGCGCTTCGGCGATACCTGTGTGTGCTGCGGAAAGGCAGCCAAGCACGTGATGTACTTCGCCAAGGCATATTGATAGATCTCCCAGAGAGGAGCGAACAACACCGGATGCATGTGCCGTGCATCCGGTGTTTTCAGCCGCCTTGACAGGCCGAAAGCCCCATGATAGCATTTTTTCGGAGGATCCCGTTGAATACAAGTGCATCATATCCCGGCTGAGGAAAGGGGGCAGTCAGGTGAATATCCTGTACTATGCTGACACCCGTCGCGGGACGGTGGACTCGCTTCGCGCTGCGAACCTGCAGAGTATCATGACAGAGCTCCTGAGGAACGGGGAGCAGACCAAGCTTGACCTGGTCAGGTCGACGGGCCTGAGCATGTCCACGGTATCGGACTGTATGAACCGCCTGAGGTGTGCCCAACTC
>JAFUZB010000250.1 GCA_017476845.1 Clostridia bacterium | reverse complement strand
GGTTGCGCGCGCGCATGCTCTGGACAGCACCCGTCCCGTCACGGTGGCCATGAACCCGCACTTCAAGCGCCCAGGAAAGAAGATCGACTTTTCCAAGGTGATGGATATCCAGAAGATCGTCGACGAGGTCGACGAGCAGGAGATCGAGGATGTCCAGGAGCGCATTGATCGGATCGCCGGGATTGCAGGCGAGGTCGATCTCCTCGCATGCAACTATCAGGAACAGTGGTTTGACGAGATCCACGCTCGTCTTCCCGAAAAGGTCATCCTCAGCACCGAGGCCTATCCCTTCTTCATGGGACACAGGGATGCCATGCAGAACTATGTGGAGCGCATCCCGGCCTTTGTCCCGGAGAGGGAAAAATGGAATATCGGGTCCTTTATCTGGACCGGATACGATTACCTCGGCGAGTCCATGGGCTATCCCAGCAAGGGCTGGACGGGAAGCCTCCTTCGCACCGACGGAAGCGAGCGCATTGCAGCGGATATTCTTCGGGCAAGATGGACGGAAGCGCCCTTTGTCTCCATCGGCATTATGGATACGGTGCTCGGTGACGAGTTTGCCAAGCCCCACTGGGCTGTTCCGGCCTACCTTCCCCTGTGGGATTTCCCGATGCTCCACCAGGGTGCCCTGCCCTATCTCCTCGCCACCAACTGTGAGCGGGCGGAGGTTCTGGTCAACGGCCGTGTCTTCTACGCTCCGGCGCCCAATGCGGACGGATATATCACGGGCTTTGTGCCGTGGCTTCCCGGCGAAATCGAAGTCAGAGGATACATCGGGGACCATCTTGCAGCCAGGCAGGTGATCCGAACGCCCGGAAAGGCTGCGCGCCTTAAGCTGCGTCCCTTCTCGGACAGGAGCGTGGAGGTCGGGGAGGAGCTTATGCTGACCGCTTTCCTCACAGACAAGGAGGGCAACAGTACGCTGCGCGAGACCCCGGAGATCAACTTCTCTGTGCAGGGTCCCGGCGTCGTTTGCGGCGTGGACAACGGAAACCTCATGGACCCGACCCCGTTTGGCCAAAGCGCCATCCCGGCATGGCTTGGGAGCGCTTCCTGTGTTGTCCGGCGCACGGGCAAGGGGAAAATCCTGGTGAGCGCCTGCGCTCAGGGAATGGAAAACAGTGAATACATCCTGCCAGATGAATGACACGGTAAAGGAGAGAATGATATGAGCTACAAGGAGATTGCAGACAAGGTACTGGGCATGCTGCAGCGTGCCGACGGAAACGATCCCTCCCGGGGACATCTGACGATGAACAACTGGGAATGGCCCACGGGTGTTGCGCTCTACGGGATCTACAAGACCTATCAGCAGAGCGGGGACGAGAGCATTCTGGACTACCTTAAGGGTTGGTATGACGATATGCTCTCGCGCGAGACCAAGCCGCACCGCAATGTGAACACGGTCGCGCCCGTCCTCACGCTTTTGTGCCTGTATGACGAGACGAAGAACCCGGCCTACCTCCCCGAGATTGAGAGCTGGATCGACTGGGTGATGCACGAGATGCCGCGCACCGAGTATGAAGGGCTGCAGCACTGCACGGTGTGGAACAAGCACTATCAGCAGCTGTGGTGCGATACCCTCTTCATGGTCGGACTCTTCCTGGCCAAGGCCGGTGTGGTGTTGGGCCGCGAGGAGCTCATTGAGGAGGCGGAGTATCAGTTCCTGATGCATATCCGTTACCTGCAGAATAAGGTGAACGGTCTTTTCTACCATGGATGGACCTTCGACCGGCGCCACAATTTTGCCGAGGCCTTCTGGGCGCGCGGCAATGCCTGGTTCACCGCAGCGGCGGTGGAACTCTATGACATCACCGGACGCAACAACGCTGCCATGCGCATGATCCATTCCGCCTGGCAGGACCAGGTGCGCGCGCTGTGGAAGTACCAGCGCGTGAACGGCCTCTACACGACCCTCATCGATGTGGAGGAGACCTACTGCGAGACCAGCGCGACGGCGGGCATTGCCTACGGTGTGCTCAAGGGTGTGCGCCTGGGATGGCTGCCCCAGGAGGTCTATCAGGAGATGGGCATGCTCAGCGCGGATGCCGTGCTCGGCCAGATTGATGAGACCGGAGCGGTGCAGGGCGTATCGGGCGGTACCGGCATGGGCCACAGCCTGCAGCACTACAAGGACATCATTGTGACGCCCACGGCCTACGGTCAGGGCCTCACCTTCCTCATGCTCACCGAGCTTATGCTGCGGGAGTAATAGATCACTTGAAGGACACGCGACACCGGTGCATGCGCCGGTGTCGCATAGCATACAAGCCAATGACGGGGAGGCAAAAGTCGATGGGACTGATCGAACGCCTGAAAAATCCGGAGCGCAAATACACTCCGGTACCCTTCTGGTTTCTCAACGGAGACCTGAAGCATGAAGAGATCCGGGCACAGCTGCGGGATTTTGACGCGCACGGGGTGCACGGTGTCGTGCTCCATCCGAGAATGGGTGTGCGAAAAGACATCGGCTACCTGTCTGCCGCCTTCTTTTCCTATCTGCGCACGGCGGTCCGGGAGGCGGAAAGGCTGGACATGCAGATCATTCTCTACGATGAGGGCATGTATCCGTCGGGAGCCGCGTGCGGCCAGGTGGTGCAGGGGCATCCGGAGTTTGAGAGTGTTGGCCTGGGACTGACAAAAGTGCCGGAGGCGGGGGATACGGTCTTGTGCCGGACTCCGGAGGGCACGCTTGTCATGCGCAAAAGCGGAGGGACCATACGCGGCATCCACTACGGGGAGGATGACGGAGAGGCGAACGCACCCAAGAGCGCGGATATCCTGAATCCGGATGCGGTGCGGCGCTTTATTTCCCTCACCCATGATGCGTATGCCCGGGAGCTGGGTGCGTGGTTTGGGAAGACGATCATCGGGATGTTTACCGATGAGCCGGATCCCCTGGGCCGAAACACGCGGGGGCTCTTCCCCTGGACACCGGGACTGGAGGAAGTGTTCCGCGAGGAGGGTGGGGATCTCAGCGCCCTGACCGCACTGTTCCGGGGCGAGAAGAATACAGACACGGCGCACTATGAGCGCCTCGTTGTCCGCACCCTCAGCGAAGTGTATTACGGGCAGCTCCGGGCATGGTGCGACGCGCACGGGATTGCGCTCATGGGACATCCCGCAGCCAGCGATGACATTGAAGTGGAGCGCGTGATGACCATTCCCGGACAGGACCTGGTGTACCGATGGGTGGCGCCCGAGAAGGGCGGTATCACGGGACGGGATAGCGTGCTGGGCAAGTGCAGTGCCGATGCTGCCTTCTGGCAGGGCGCGGAGCGCAATCTCAACGAGTGCTTCGGGGCCTGCGGCGAGAGCGGGAATCCCTGGCATATGACCGGCGCGGAGTGCAAGTGGTGGATCGACTACCTGGCCGTGCGCGGGGTGAACCTGTTCATTCCCCATGCCTTCTACTATAGCCTGAAGGGAAAGCGCTCCGGCGAGCGTCCGCCGGATGTGGGCCCGGGCAGCCTGTGGTGGCCGAGCTACCACAGATGGGCGGACTATATGGCGAGACTCTCCTGCCTGATGACAGAGGGAGAGGTCCAGGCGGACATCGCACTTATGTGCCGGAACCGGGACATGCATCCCGAGGCGGCGGCACAGCTCTTCACAACCCAGCGCGGCTTTCGGTACGTGCCGGAGAGCCTGCATGCGCAGATGCGCGAGGTGGATGGTGAAGCGGAGATCCGGGGAAAACGCTTCCGGTGCATTCTGGGGGAGGAGAGCGTGCTTCCCGGGGTATCGCACGACTTTTTGACGGTGCCCCCGGACCTTACGTGCGACCCTCCCGCGTCGAACCTGAGAGCGGCAAAGCTGCGGGACGGGGCGCAGACCCTCTTCTTTGTGACCAACGAAGGGCTGGAGCCCATCCGGACCAGGGTTACCCTCCCTGCTGTGGGGCCGTATGGCTGGATGGACCTGTGGACCGGAGAGACGGGAAGGATCGAAGGGGAGGAAAAGGCGGGAATCACACTGGAGCTTCCGGTCTATGGGAGCCTGCTGCTCTTTACGTGCACCGGCGCGGACTGGGACAAGCTTCCGGAGAAGAAAAGCGCACCTGTGCAGCTGTGCGCCTCGGACTTTCAGCGCGTATCCCGGGACGAGAAAGCGTATACGGAAACCTGGGAAGCACATCTTCCGGGGAGCGGAGCGATCCAAGTCTGTGTGGATGCCGAGGAGGTCGTGGAGGCGTATATCGGGGAGGAACTGCAGGATGTCAGCTTCTGGGGACCGCACACGCTGCGGATTCCCGAAAGCAGCAGGCGGGACGGGGAAACGGTTCTACGGCTTGTGATCCGGGGAAGTCTTGCCAACCGCTACGGAAAGCCTGTGCCCTATGGCATGAGGCAAACGGAACAATAATCGTCACAGGGACACCGAAATCTGCGCGGGTGCCCCTGTTTTTTATGCCCAGGGCATGATAGAATGCGGGAAACGAGAAGCGATAAGCCCACGAACGGAGGAAAACACGATGCTGGATACAAGCAAAACACTCGGTGAAATTCTGTCGGATCCGCGCCTTGCCCCGATTGCCAAGGATGCGATCCGTGATCTGGACCTTTCGCGCGAGGGAATGTGGAACAAATCGATTGCGCAGCTGCGCGAAGAACATTTCGGCGGGAACCTTGAAGCAGGGCTCACGCGCCTTCTTCAGGCGGCAGAGACGGATGCATGGTATTTTGAGCTCTCCCGGCACGGCGAAGAGAACACCTTTCTGACCTATCTGCCCTCACAGGACAAGGCGGCAGACGACAGGCCCTACATTCTGTTGGTGCCGGGCGGCGGGTTTGTCAACGTCTGGAACCTGACGGAGGGATGGCCGGTGGCAGCGCAGTACAATGCGCTGGGTTACCATGTTTTCATCCTGACCTATCAGGTGCGAGGCGGAAACATCCTGCAGCGCGAGATGGATGACTTTGCAGAGGCTATCCGCTTTATCCGCGCGCATGCGTCCGACTTCCATGTCCAGCCGGACCGTTATCTCACCTGCGGCTTTTCCGCAGGCGGGTACCTTGTATGCCTGTGGAATACGCGCAAGGGCTATCGCGCCTATGATCTGCCTTCCCCCCGTGCGGTCTTCCCGGTGTATCCGGTGACAAGCTGGAAACTTCGCAAGGGCGGGTTTGCCCCGGATTCGGCACTGCGCCTGTTTGGGACAGGCATTGAGGAGGCATGCGAATCTGACTTTGAGATTCCGGAGCATGTCGAGGGCTTCCCGCCCTGCGCGCTCTTCCTGGCTGCCCAGGATGATCTTGTGCCGCCGGACCACTCCAGGCTGCTTGCAGATGCGTTGGAAAGGGAAGGCATTCCGTGCCGTCTGGAGATCGGGCCTGAGGGTGGACACGGGTTTGCCGACGGCACCGGTATGTGCATGGCGGGCTGGACAGAAAGAGCGATACGCTTTTACGAGGGCTTGGAGAAGGCCTAAGGCGTGTGCGCAGGAAGAAGATAGGAGGAACATACCATGGCAAAGAAGTCTCTGCGGCTGCTTTTTATCGGGAACAGCCATACCTACTATAACGACATGCCGCGCATGGTGCGTACCCGGGCAGTGGAGGAAGGTTACGACTGCGAGGTAACCATGATCGCTCATGGCGGATGGTACCTTTCGCAGCATGTATCCGAGCCCGATGTGCGATTCAATATTCTGTTCGGGAACTATGATTACGTGATTCTGCAGGAGCATGCCCATCCCTTCGGTCCTGAGGAGGAGTACATGCAGGCTGCCGTGCAGCTGAGCCTGCTCATACGGGAAGGCGGCAGCAAGCCTGTCATCTATGCGTGTTGGGCGAGAAAGGATGAGCGGGAAAAGCAGGAGGAGATGAATGCTGTGAACCGGCGCGTTGCCGAGGGCATCGGTGCGCTGCTGGCTCCTGTCGGCGAAAACTGGTGGACCTACGCGCAGAGCCACCCGGAGACAGAGATGTATGCACCTGACGGTGCCCATGCCTCCGAGGCGGGATCCGATCTTGCGGCGGTGTATCTGTGGAATGCCATTCGTGACGATCTTGCAGCGAGGAAAGCGTGAGAACATGCGCGTTGCAGTCATGAGTTTCAAGCTCTATGCGCCGTGGGTGCACAGCCTCAAGGAAAAGCGGATGATTGTAAAAAGTCTCATCGCGAGGCTGCACAATACATTCCATGTGTCGGCGGCGGAGGTGGACGCGCAGGATGTGCATCAGACGATCGTGATTGGTGTGGCAGCGGTTGTACCGCCGGGGGCCAATGCGGACCATCTGATGGATCAGATATGGACGTTTGTGGAGGACCATACCGAGGCCGACATCGTGGAGAGCGAGAGAGAAGTGCTGTGAAAGGCTACGACTGCCGATCTGCGGCGCAGGGCCAAAGGAAATGTGTGAGGTAAAGTGATATGAACGTGATGGATGCCATTCGCTTGAGGCACAGCTACAGAGGGAAATACAGGGACACACCGGTCCCCAGAGAACATCTGGTGAAGATTATGCAGGCCGGACTGGATGCCCCGTCCGGCTGCAATAAGCAGACGACATCGCTCATCGCAGTGGATGATCCGGAGGTGTTGGCAAAGCTCCATGGTGTCATGGAACCGCCCGTGGGAGAGACCGCGCCGGCGGCAATCTGTGTGCTTACGCAGAGAATCCATGCCTATCGGGACAAGTGCTTTGCCATACAGGATTATTCCGCTGCGATCCAGAATATGCTGTTAGCTATTGTGGACATGGGCTATGAGAGCTGCTGGTATGAAGGGCACATTACCGATGATGACAGAATCTGTGACAGGATGGCACAGATTCTGAATGTTCCGGACGGCTATGAACTGGTCTGCTTTCTGCCGGTGGGAATCGCAGAAGGCACGGTGACAGTGCCCAAAAAGAAAGGGTTTGAAGACAGAGCCTGGTTCAATTCTTTTCCTTCGGCAAGATGAGTTATCGGTTCGCTTCATCTGTGGTGACGCGGAGTGTTCCGCCGGGAGGCAGCTTCCTTGCAAACGGGCCACTGATGATGTGCATGGACAAAAGGCTACAGTGTTTGTGCGCGCAATCATTGCATCACTACAGAGCAGCCGTAAGAAACAGGTAACGTCCGGTATGGTCCAATGGCACTTGCGGAGGATGTAACGGGTGAACCTGAGATGATGGGAAGCACAAATCACAGAACCCAAAATAGCTGGACGGAGGGTGAAAAACGGTGAAGGTACTTGTTACGGGACCGCACGGCTTTGTGGGAGTGCGCATTATGGCAGCCTTGAAGGATGCCATCCCTGCGCCGTCACTTCGTGATGCAGACGAGGATGAGATCAAGCGACTGGTCGAACGGATAGCGCCCGACGTGATCATTCACACGGCAGCAATGTCAGATATTGCAACGTGCGAGCGGGATCCGGAGGGGTCATACAGGGCGAATATAGCGCTTCCTGTATGGCTTGCCGCCACAGGAGTAAAGCTTATTGCCTTCAGCACCGATCAGGTGTACAGTGGCTGCACAGAGGATGGACCGTATACGGAAGATATGGGTGTCAGTGCCAATCTCTATGGGAGACATAAGCTGGAGATGGAAAAGCGCACACTCGATATCAACCCCGACACCGTGCTTCTCAGGGCTACATGGATGTATGACATGCCGGTCTACGGGGAGAAAAACCGCGGGAATTTCCTGATCAATATGCTGCGAAGCAGGGAGCAGGCTTTCTCTGCTGTACAGCATCGTGCCGTGACTTATGCCCGTGATGTCGCAGACTGCATACAGGCGGCAATCTGTCTTCCCGGCGGTGTATATAATTTCGGAAGTGAAAATGACCTAACTATGCTGGAAACTGCCATGTGGCTTAAGCAGAAGCTGGATCTGCCCGTGACACTGCGCGACGCAGGAGAGCGTCATGCACTGTGGATGGACTGCCGGAAGATACAAGGACAGGGCATCATATTTCCGGATACGGTGTGCGGATTACAAAGGTGCATGAACGATTATGGACTTGCAGACATCTGATGGAGCAGGTCGGAATGAGAGGAACGAAGCAGATGAGTCAGTATCTGGACAGAGCCAGGGAACTTCGAGCGATCGTGACGCCGCACTATAACTGCGGACAGTCGGTTGTCGTTCCTTTTGCTGAGGCAGCTGGACTTACGGAGGCACAGGCGATAGGTATCTGCGCCAATTTCGGCGCGGGACTGAAGCGGGGAGCAGCATGCGGCGCAGTGACCGGCGGGTTGGTAGTTCTGGGCCTTTTTGGCATCGATAATCCTGCAGAGTACTACGCAGCATTCAGAGCAAACCATGAAGGGATGCTGGAGTGTGCAGACCTGCTTCGGAAGAACCAAGAGCTTGGCAGGGAGAGAAAGCCGCACTGTGATGCGCTTGTGTATGAATGCGTCAGTCTGGTGGAGAAGATTCTGCGGGAACAGGGAAAACTGTGATGTGTGGCACTTGTGCGCTAGCGGAAGTTTTGATTTTGGGTATAAATGAAGTCCGAAAACCCTTTTGATATAAGGGCTTTCGGACTTCAACTTTGTATTGACTACTTAGAGGGCACAAGATCAGCAAGCAATCCCTCTGTGCGAATGACATGAAATTGGGATATCATTCCCATTTTCATCGGCCCAGATTACAAGCTTTGCGCATACCGTTCTTGCTCTGCTGCAGGAATGCTCATAGCATCCATAATCTCTTTTGCAGTAAGTCCCAGTGTCCCCATGAGGTTCTTAATCATTGACACACGCTCCGTGTCAATTACTTTCTGTAGTTCTTCTGCAATACCTTTATCAATTTCTTCCTTCATGAAATCTCTCAAAGCGTCACACATCATATCTGGAATCCTTCCCTTCACGTTATCAAAAACTGCTTGAGCAGCAGAAACGCTGTCTACATTGTTTCTGTCAGAAAGTTCGGTCAATGCGGCAGTGACCAATTCAGTTGCTGTGATGTCATGAGAGAGGGGCTATCTACGGCAACTTCGATCATCGGATTACAATATTTGTGCATATCGTTCCTGCTCTGCTGCAGGAATGCTCAAAGTCTCCATCGCATCTTTTGCAGTAAGTCCCTGTTTTCTCATGAGGCTCTTAATCATTGACACACGCTCCGTGTCGATTGTTTTCTTGTGTTCTTTCTCTACTGCCGCCTGAATCTCTTTATCAATTTCTTCCTTCATAAAATCTCTCAAAGCTTCACACATTGCTGGAATCCTCCTCAGGTTATCAAATACTTCTCGATTTGCAGAAAGGCTTACTTGTAGAACAGCGTTTACATAGTTTTTATCACCGGGTTTGGTGAACGTATGGGCCAGTTTTAAGAAGCGCTCAGCATCATCTTCAGTTGCCCGATTGGTCAGCATACGTAAACTTGAATGGAGATTCGTGTCCAATTCCCTGGTGAGAATGAACTGTGTCGGTGTATAGACTACTCCATGAATGTAGAAAATACCAGGGTGTTTTTGTTCGACGGAGCCGCCCAATTCCCTCACGTGATTAAAAAAGGCACGAGGCATTCTGTCACGTATCATGGTAACTGTCAATTCATCAAACGGGATCTGATTGACAGTGCTTCCCAGTCCCTTATAGAGGTATGCGTAACTAATCGTCTTAGCATAGTCATCAATCGTCAGCCCGTCATCCGGGGACTTGTATTCGATAATGTTATATCGGCGAAAGATCTTGCCTATCTGATTGTTGATGACAGTACTCTTGTTCTTTTTGATGATGAGCAGGTCCATCATGATTGATTCATGATTCAAAATATGCTCATCATCAAAAATAAGATGCTGCTTGTCATTGACAAATTCCAGTCCCATGGCTCCCACAAAAGCCGGATGCCAATAATTTCTCTCAATCGTATCGGCCACAACCATCGTCTCCCTCTGCAGGCGAAAAATCGATGAGATACAACTCGCCTGCTTTGCAAAGCGTAGACGAAAACAATTGAAAAGTCAACAAAAAACGAAGAAAAATATTGAAAATACAACATTTGTTGTATCAGATTATAATTTATGTATTACATATGTGGTACGGAAATCCGTCTCGCGGCTTCCATCCGTCATGAGCATAGGAGAGAACCCAAGAGATGGCATCAAGTATTGTACAAGTGTTGCGCATAGGTATTTGCCTCTAGGGCCGTACATCCGCGAAGAAAGTACGTATCCCCTTGCCCATCATAACAGAGACACGCATCACCGTAAAGCCGCTTGCAGGTGTTCGGATGCTGGCGATGAGGGTATGCAGAGGTGTTACCTGGCAGCGTGTGTGCTGTAAAAGTGAAGGTAGAGACGGCCGAGCGCCGGCTTTTTCTTTGCGTCGAGTTTATCTATGCACACGATGCACGTTGGGATTGAAAGTGTGCTTTCGGGGTTATTCTGAAAGCGGTGTGGTATCTTCTGCCGGTGGAGCATCATATCTCGGGGTGATTCCCAGGTTTCGCATCTGAGAGACGACCTCCATATCGGTGCGTCCAAGCTGACGAGCAATACTGTGGAGCTTCCACCCTTTGTCATGCAACATGCGCAGAAAGTTGATCTCCTTGTTGGACCAAGAACGCGGCTTATTCTGTACGGATGCGTTCCCGGGCAGTGTGGCCGGGGATAATTCCGGTATAGCTGTCTTTTCCGCAAGGTCCAGCTCATGCATCTTTTTCTGTATGTCCTCTGCATCCCGACGGAGGCGAAATGCGATATATTCCACTCTGTAGCCGGCCAGGTTCAGCGTCCGCAGAAGCTCCAGATCAGCCTTGGTCCATGCATGGCCTGTGTTTTCATAGCCCGGTGTAGGAGTTGAGGATTGCTTTATGACCTGGAGGAAGGCAGCACCATAGCTGCGCATCTTGGCATGACCCATACCGGAAATATCTGCAATTTCAGGCAGCGTACCGGGCTTTTTCTCCGCCATCTCCTTGAGCGTGGCATCCGAGCAGATGATATAGGGCGGAAGTCCTTGACGCTTGGCGAGCTCGCCACGCGTGGCAGCAAGGCGACCAAAGAGCGTGGAAAGATCATAGGTGGGTATGCTCTCATCAGGGGCAGGAGAGGAAGCAAAGGGAATGGCGGTGCGTCTGACCGGTTTCACGGCAGGGGTCCCGAAAGGCTTATGCTGTCTGTGGACTTCCTTGACCTGTGGATAGTGGGTACCTGAGCAGTTGACACAGCCGGTGCAGGTGCATGGGGTCTTGTCGCCAAAGTATTTGAGAATATGGAGGCGCAGACATCGTTTATGAAAGCAGTAGGACACCATATCATTGAAGCGTTCCAAATCCAGAGCCTTCAGCTGCTCGCGCATCTGTGGTGTGTAGTCTGGATTCCCTTCACTGTTGTTGATGAGATATTTTCCGAGATGAATGTCCCCGGGATGGAAAAGCAGAATGCACTGGGAGGGCAGACCGTCCCGACCGGCACGTCCGGCCTCCTGATAGTACGCTTCCAGGGAGAGCGGAAGATTGTAATGCAGGACATAGCGCACATTGCTCTTGTCGATGCCCATGCCGAAGGCGTTGGTTGCGACCATGATCTGTTTTCTGTCGTACTTGAAATCCTCCTGGTTGGCTTTTCTCTCCTGCTCGGTCAGCCCTGCATGGTATCGTGTGGCGGAGTAGCCGTGCTGGTTGAGGGTGTCGCAGACGAGCTCAACGTTCTTGCGGCTGAGGCAGTACACAATGCCGGTGACGTTTCTGTTCATCTTGATGATGTCCAACATAGCGGCCATCTGGTCCACAGGCTCCAGGACCTCAAAGTAGAGATTGGGCCTGTCAAACCCGGTAACGAGCCGAAAGGGAGAATGCAGGTCAAGCAGGCGGACGATGTCCTCCCTTACACGCTCGGTCGCCGTGGCTGTAAAGGCACACAGGCGTGGCCTGGTGGGGAGCGAGCGTATAAAATCTGCGATATGGGCATAGCTTGGGCGGAAGTCATGTCCCCATTGGGACACACAGTGCGCCTCATCGACTGCAACCAGGGAGATGGGGGAGATCCTGCAAAACTGCTGAAAAGCCGCCATCTGCAAGCGCTCTGGAGCTACATAGATTAGCTTGTATTCCCCTTTGATCGCATTT
>JAFUZB010000020.1 GCA_017476845.1 Clostridia bacterium | reverse complement strand
GACCGCTGGCATGACCAAGTTCCTGCGCATCTACTACGGCAAGGTGCGCGACTGTCTCAAGGAAAAGGGTCTCTGGGACATTCCATCATCTCAAGATGTCAACCCTGATTGACAGGGGTTGGCATCAACCCCTTGGCCGCCCAATAGCACCGGCAGCACGCCGTGTCAAGGATGCCGCAGGCACGGCATAGCCGCTTGTCCTTGACGCGGTGGGATGACTGTGCTACGTTCCCCTCTCTGGTCGCCTTCTCAGACGGCCTTTTTGTTGTTCTCTTTCTTCCTCTCCCTGTAGCTGCAAATCTTTACATCACAAATGCTTGACTTTTTATTTGCAGGCTTATCCATCTCCGTCCTCCGTGTGGGTTATGCCGCGTCTGCGGAACTGCAATCCCGGATATACTCCTCATACTCTCCCTGTGTAGGGAAGATCATTCGACTTCCATCCGGGAGAAAGCCGATGTAGCCATTGCTGGTGAAGTATCCCTTGGGCCTGAACATGGTCATACCTCCATCAACAGTAACAGGTAGTGTCCCATTCCTTGTTTCCAAGGAGTTCCCGGGCTTTATTGCGAGCACAATCCTGGAGATCGACATAATCGATCTTCTCTGACGTTATGATGGTGATGCTGCCACCCACAGAGCGTAGCTTCTCATGGGCCACTTGAATGATGAGGATTGCGTCATCATCCGCTACACACGCCTGCAGGCCATAAACGAATCGATCATAGGCGTCATCATCAATCTCACCCTCACTATTGGGAACACCACTGATGTTGCCGTACATGCCGAAGCCGAACATTGACCTTCCTTCAATGTCCTGCCTGTCGTCCCATAGGTCAATCGTGCCATCTCCGCAAACAACCTTCGATATGAGCGTCCGCAGCTTTTCTTCATCCTTTACACAGAAGTAATTCGTGCGGACGACGCCGTAGTAGTTCGCCATATTCTCATTCCTCCAGCTGGACATCCGTGGGGTGCCAATCCTCATCCCACGAAACATCGTCATACTTGAGTTCCTCATCCGCGATGCGACGGGCTTCCTCCGCCGATGCCGCCTGGACCTCGGCATACCCATTGCGAGAAAAGAAGACCTCGAACGTTCGGATGGCAGAATAAGTATCGTCCTCATTCTTACGGAGCTCATACTCCTTGCCGTCCACCCTGACAAGCTCTCTGTCGAGGACCCCGAGGTTGTTCAAGATACTCTCCGGAAGCTGCGCCATTTGGATGTCGCTGACGACGCCGGTATCGGGATCAAACATAGCTGCCGAGTCGATCTCCATTCCTCCGTCCCATACAGAGACAAAGGTACAAGGTACAGTTTTCATTCAGCATTCCCCCTTGATCTCCATCTCCCGCTTGACGCAGATGGCGACGATCTTGTCGTACTTCTTGGAGAATACATCACACTCAGGATCGTCGCGGAGCGCATTGTAGCTGATGGCCTGGAGATCTTCCGCAGTCTTGGCCTGTTTTGCCAGCTTCTTATAGTACGCTAAGGGTTGCCGGGCCATTGTTCACACCCCTTCTCGCACATAGGCATAGATGTAGAAATTGTAGTCACCAGGCTGGGGCTGGCAGCGGATGTAGTATTCATACTGCTCAGTCGTCACCATATAGCCCCGGGACGTGATGATGCCGGACTCCAGCATCAGAGAATCATGCTCCCGAAGATACTTCTGCATGAGGAAACGGTTCTTCAGCACGTTGCGACGCAGGATCTTGACCAGAGAACTGAATTCGTCCTGAAAGGACTTATCGTTGCGGTCAGCTGCTGCATGGGGAAACCACGTCGTCCAGAACTCCGTGCCACCACTTCCGAAGTCGCCACGCAGGTGGCCGATGCAGCGCTCCTCCGCTTCGTTGTCGCTGTAGTAGAGCTTGCCAGTCCCCTGTGTGCCTGCCAGAACTTCGAAATTGTACTTCTTCTTTGCCATGCTCTACGCCGTCCTTTCTTTTCTATCCCACCATCACGGTGGTGTCCATCAGCAGCTTCCCGGCGTCATCATACCGGAGAATATGCCGCTCCCTCGTACTCATCATGATCCTCAGCACCATCCCCCTGCCGCGTTGCCGGTTGATACCGATGCGGTAGCCGTCCATATCGGCAATGACATAGAGGCCGTCCCTCAGTTCGAGGAACTTCTTCACGATTGAAATATCCATGGCTGTCACCCTTTCAGTACACGATGTGCATGTCCGGCCAGTTGCCACGCTCCTCCGCATCCTCGGTCGCCGCGTTTTCATCCGGGCTGTCCAAATCGTAGTCGGCTATGTAGATGGTGGTGTACGGATTGGTTGAACGCACCTCCTGCACCAGTCCACCACGAACAGTAATCACAATATCTGGGGCGGTGCGCTTCTGTGTCTGCATCTCCAGGAAGCGGTTCGGAAGCATCTTCGTCTCCACATGCGGAGCAAGCTGGCCCCGACGAAGCTCCTGCATGTTGAAAATGTACAGTTCAAGCGCGATGCCCTTCATCTGATCCCGGCAGAGCCGCTTCGTCAGAATCGTGTCCCGAATGCAGTCACGGGACATTACCAACGGTTCACTCACGATGACACCTCCTCAAAGATGGTCGTATCCAGGTCCGTCACAAAGCAGATCGCCTCGGCGACGGTAAAACACTCGTCCGGATCAATTCCGTTGTCGCGAAGGACCATCAGCAACCGTTCTGCCTGGCCCCGGTTCAGCGGCCTGGACACATAGGGCTTTTCTTCTTGCGCCTCCTCGATATTCTTCCCATTGTCCAAGGCAATGTACATCCGCTCAAGCTTGTCCCGGTCATCCTTATAGCGCTGGCATTGAGCCGAGAGCATGTCATTGAAGCACTCCAGCATCGTCGGATTCTTCGCGACATGGGGGATCTTCATGAGCTTCGCAGTTGAGAAAATGTGACTCTTCTGGACTCGGCAGCTG
>JAFUZB010000001.1 GCA_017476845.1 Clostridia bacterium | reverse complement strand
TGGGAAGCCCGTTTGTATCTATAGCAAGTGATATCTGCACCAGCGGCAGCCATCGTTCTTCTTTACTTTTCCCCTTCCGTCTAAATCCAGGATCAAGCTCTATTGGTTCTCCGAGTTCATCAATCACGATTTGACCGTCTTGATCCTGAAGATATACCGGTTCATCTTCGTATGGGATCTCAAAGAAGATGTTTGTCACATCGTAATATGTGATTGTGTCATCTCTTCCAATACTTGATTTGGCTATCTTTGTGTCAATGCGCTTCTGGATTTGATAGAACAACGAATTGATAACTGTAAGCGAGCGATACCATTGGTTTTTACTGTCGAACGAAAACGGCAAACCATACATGGGATACTTCTTTATGTGCAACATGGTGCTTCGTTTGCTCTGGGGCCGTATAACTCTTTGATAGACAAAGATTTTGGCTAGATTCAAGATATCATACTCAACCCTACTATCCGATTTGTATTGGCGGAAAACATCTCCCAACCCCAGCTGTTCAAACAGTGTATCCAGATAGAACCATCCGATATTTTGTGGGATAGCTTGCGGCCATTGGTTTTTGGGAATGGATAGATTGATCATTTCCTGCACCTGCTCCTTCTCTTGAGCATCAGCTTCGTCATAATCAAATCCGTCAATGACCAAAGTTCTTGCCTTAAACTGTTCTTTCAGTCGCTTTTCCAGTTCCGGTTTCCCATCGTCAAATCGTTTTACCGGCCCAATATTCTTGATGATCTCCTTGGACGACTTTGTCTTTCCAGGATTCTTGGGGTCTGGTTTGCGCACCGATTTTACAATGCGCATGTAACGTCCACAATCGTTATCGAAGATATCCAGGTACATACCACATCACATCCATCCAACTTAGGTCCTTAGGTGCACGTATATTATAGCACAAAAACGACCCTTGTCAATAAGAAAAAGTCACGGAATTTAAACCGGTCCCTTTGTCAAGTACATATTTTAGACAGTGCTACGGTCTAACTAATGGAGATTCGGAAGTATCCGAACCTCCTCTTTCTTTTGCACACGGAATCAATCACTTTTTCTTCTATTGCCGCATTACCTTTGGATTCCCTGAATGTGCTGTGAAGAGACAGACATCACCAGAGGCAATGAGTAGTAAGGAATGCTCAGAACACCGGATTCTCTGCTACACTGCAACACGGATCGAGCGCAATATGCACACATATGGCAATCGCCCACACATGAATGGGGATATTGCCGCGAGATAAAACCTAGAAACGGTGACAACAGATGCAGCGCTCTCCACACCGTACGACAGTCAGGAGGCAGGAATCATGGATCAGGAGCTCATTCGCAAAGCACGAAGGACAGACCTGGCAGAGTTCTTACTCGCATATCACCCGGACGCAGTTAAAAGGACAGGAAGCTGCGTTTACTTGCGTGAATATGACAGTGTGTATACAAGGTTCGGTTTCTGCGGGTATACTCGCTTCTCTACCGGGGAGAAAGGAAACTCCATCGACCTGCTCGTCAGATATCTTGGTTATGACTTCAAGAGAGCAGTAGAGGTCTTAACATCGTCAGGAATGCCAAACGTATCAGACCCTTCGTTAAGCCCTTCTTCTACCACATCACACGCAGAAGCACCAAGTATCCAGTATGAACGACCGCAACCAGACGAGCAACCGTATAAGCGCGTCGTTGCCTACCTTCTCAGTCGTGGTATTCCAGAAGACACCATCCGCATGCTTCTCAGTGAGAACTTACTGTACCAGGAGAAGGGAACAGGCAATGCGGTCTTCATCAGCCGAAACCAGGATTTCTGTGAGCTTCGCGGGACGATTCCAGGAGTTACCTTTCATGGGATTCGCAGGAAGTATCCAAATTGCTTTTGGAGCATGAAAAGTACCAGCGGCAGGGTCGAAAGAGCATATATCTGTGAGGGTGCAATAGATGCAATCAGTCTATCTGTACTGCATGCCATGAAAGGAACCAGTGAGGCAGCAGCGTATGTCGGCATTGGCGGTGTCACGAACCAGCAGCCCATCAATCGTATCAGCAAATCAGTCGAGACCATCATTGCCGTAGATAATGACAAAGCAGGTCAGATCTGTCGTGAAGCAAACGCCAGATTGCAGCATATCATCCCTGTCTACAAAGACTGGAATGAAGACCTTCAGCATCTGGCACAGAAGCGACATGAGATACCGACTCCGACGGTCTTAGAAGAGCCCGTCCATACCATAGATATATGACAATTCAGGATGCTTTTGCCATTCCTCTCTGCTTCTGAGTGCCTTTCTCAGTTCCTCGCTGGCTTTCTTTATGAATTCGCGTGCTGCCTCGGCCTTTTGCAGAAGATCGTTGAGATGCTTCAATTGCATTTCACACGTCTTCTTGAATTCATTCCACTTCTTTATATGCCTTTCCAACAGGTCGATGTCTCTGCTAACCACGCGCAAGGGATCCTTGCCCGCAGGAATTCCTTGCTCTTTGTCGCTTTCTCCTCGCTCCTTTGCCTGCTTCTTCTTCTTTTCCTCTGCTTTCTGCTTGCGTTCTTCAATTAACTGGTCAGCAGTGCGGAGGTTTTCTGCGAAAACACCAAAGTAGCTTTCACATGGATACACCCCTGTGGTGACGTAGACATAGAACTCATCTGGTGTCAGGCCACCAAGACGATACTGGTAACGCTTGGTATCATAGTGCTCGAGATAGCCGTACACCAGATCTCTGGCCGTTTCAAAGTCATTTGACATTGCGACAATGCTAAGGCACTCAGTTTTCATTCGCGCAAAGAAGGACTCCATGGGGGAATTATCCAGAGAATTGCCACGTCCGGAAACAGACTGGACAAAGCCGTCATCTGAAATCAACTGACGGAAGGTTGTAGACAGATACTGACTGCCTTGATCTGAATGTAAGAACACCTGCGGTGCTTTCAGTTCGTCGCGGTATTTCTGCATCATGTTGTCATATGCAGGCTGTACCAGGTCTTTCACTGTCATCTTTGTGCTGGCATATCGTCCAAGCGTCTGGTCGGTATAGGCATCCCTGAATACACAAACATAGAAAGGTTCGAGAGCAGGTCCATAGTACAGATACGTAATATCTGTAAGGATAACCTTGCGCGGTCCAATGAAGAAATCGCGGTTCAGACGGTTGCCGACAGGATTAGCATATTCATGGTCATGGGTGGCCTGGTGTTTGTAAGGATCCTTCTTCGGCTTGTTAGCGGCAAGGTTCATTTCAGCCAGCAGGTGTCTGCAGCGCTTGCGGCCAATGCACATGCCGAACATACGATGAAAACAAGCGCTCAGCGTTCGGGAGCCTGGAACAGATCCCAGACGTTGGACGATTTCCTTGACCTTTGCGTGCAGCGCATCATCTGTCTCTTTCTTCTGTTCTTTCTTCTCCTGGTCCGTTGTATTCCTGAGCCAGGTGTAATAGCCATTCCGAGACACGCCAAACATCTGACAGGCTTTCGTAAGATCCATCGGGTGTGAGTGGTACCACGTGCTATCCAGAAACGCTTGAAAAATCTCGAACTTGTTTACTCTTTGGTCCTGAATTTCGAAGAAAATGTGCTGTCCTGCAATATTGATTGAATTTTTTTTTGCGCCTCAACCATACTCTCGAGGTAAAGGGTTCGTGCGGTGAGATAGGCGATCTTCTCTTCCTGGTTGAGATTGACCATATCTTCCAATTTCACCGAGCCATCATAGTTGGAAGGATCCACGGTGAACAATGTATTGTTTCTGGCTTTCTCCATCGCCTTTTTGCCAGCCTGTTCGGCGCGCACCTTGCCCAGGAGAGCAATTGGAAACCCAAGTGACTCATACGCCTGAACATAGCTGCAGCCTTCCTGGATCTTCTTGTACATAGCCACATAGAAATCTCGAGTGTAGAAAATCTTCTCATCCCAAATAGAAGCTACAAATTCATTGTCGAGAAGAGGTATCAGACGTTCCGAGGGATTGCCCACATACTTTCCGGCGTTCTCTTCATTAATCTCAACAGGCATTGCATTCGACATGGTCACATTCTCCTTTTCGCAGAAACATGTCACTCATTATAGTATCCTGCTGCACGCATCTCAACGGTTTACACCGTCCCTTCACGTTCTGTCTGGTACGCCTGAAACAGTTCAAAGCGGTCCATATAGTCAATCAGCCTGAGTACCTCCCATGTCAGCTCCTCCTGTGCACGCCGCAGGCTGCAGATTTCCTGCTGCACTGAGTCATACTTGCGCTCAGAATCATAGATCATCGCATTCAGGCTTGCTCTGTAAACGGGTTGAAAATGCTGCATGTTCATCTTGCGTTGCCTCCCGTAAATCGTTACTTCTTCCGTTATGGCCCGAGGTTCTTCGCTCTTGCGATTGCCTTCTCTTTGGCGCTCTCCTTCATCTTTTGAAACTTATCCAGTTCTTTTTGGTGCCAGCTATTGTACTCGTCCTCCGTCATCCCATTGATATGCTCTTCAAATTGGACCGGTGTCATCCTGTTGCGATTCCACTGACCACGCTCGTGGTTGAAGTACTGCGTGTATTTTTGAACACGGTCTTGCAAATCCACAATATCTTTGGCCGATCTCCAATCACATTCATCCTTGAAGTGACCCCAGAAGGATTCCATGGGTGCATTATCAAAGCAGTTGCCACGTTTTGACATCGATTGGTTCAAGCCACGCTGCTGGACAACATTCTGAAAAGTATCTGTCAGATAGAGAACACCTTGATCTGAATGAAATATCGGAGAGCGGCCCGCTGACGTTATGTTCTCTGGCATAGCTTTAACCGTCTCCAGAACAAAGCCAAGATCGTTACTTTCGCTTACATTGAAAGCTATGACACGTCCTGTAACCGAATCCAATATCGCGGAACCATATGCCAGTTTTCTATTGCTGTATTTCAGATACGTCACATCCGTCAGGAATACTTCACCTGGCAAATAGAGCCGAAATCGCCGCTTCAACAGATTTGGTTTGACGTTCTCAAGCGTTTTCTTGACCTGTTCATTACCGGGCTTTCCCTTGCGAACACTCGATTTCAGGTCGTTCTCTCTCATGATCCGCATGATTTTCTTCCGACTCATGTGCTTGCCGGTGAGATGCTCCATCTGCATATATACCTGTCTCGATCCCTTCGGATATCCTTTGAATCGTACTACCTTCCTAACTGCCTCAATATCATCCTTCTCCCGTGTCTCCAAATGCTCGAAGTTTGCCAGACGCACATCGTCCTTAAGTGCCCGGTAGTATGCGTTTCTTGAAATTCCCAATTTCTTCAGAAGACTCGTTATCGACGCTTCGTTCTTCCCGTGCGGAACTTCATTGCATAGCCATTCTGCAAACCGCCTTTTTCCCTTGGGATTAGCTTGAAGGAAACTGGCTTTAAGTGTGTCCCACTCGGATTCCATTATGGATCGCACAGCTTCCATTCGATGATATTGAATTCTGATGTACTGTTCTTTGCCCTCATTTGTCAGAGTCTCCCAGTCAGCATTGACTTCCGCGGATTTGCTTGTGTCCGTATGCGTCAGCGTCCTTTTGAGCAACTTGGTTGAACCTGTATGTAACCACTCTATGTTGATTTCAAAGATTTCGAGAACCTGTGGCAGATCAAAACCATTTTGCACGAGCCAGCCTGCTTCAATATTGAAGCAGGTTTTGAATACCAGTTTTTTCTGTGAGGCACTCTTTACATATGGATGTTTCTCCATAGCTTTGATTTCCTCTTCTGTATAAACGGCTTCCTCTTGCTTGATCTGATTGTTGTTCTTATTTTCGAAGAACCGCTTTAGATTGTAAATTCTGTCATATCCTACAATACTCGGATCTATCCCAGCGGCTCGTAAACCATCTTCTATCGGCTGCTCAGGGTATCGAAGTTTCAATTCGTTCTTGAAGTCTGCAGAGAATGTAATCCCGTTGCCATTGCTTCCTCTCACGAATTTCCCAGAAGCAAGTAGCAATTCGTCATTGCGCTTTCGTTCCTCAGAATCCTTTGGAGCCAGCTTATGTTCTGTGCCTTTGTCTCCATTTGTGGGAGCACTCCTCTGCATCGCACGTTCTAAGCCAGCTATATAAGATGTACCAATAATATACTGCCCTATTCCCATATCGGACAGACATTGACGTATAGTGCTACGCGACGGAGCCTTGAGCCACTGTTCGTAGATTTGTTTCCGGCACGCCAAAGTCAGACTTAACCGATTCTGTCGAACTCTCTTCACATTCGGGTTTGCTTCAAGAATAGCAATCTCTTCTGGCGTAAATGATATCAGCTTTGTTCTTCCCATGATTTCCTCCATAGAAAAATGGTACCGGCTTCGTTCCAACACTGTCTAAGTGTTGTACTTGAAACCGGTACCATTCTACATGCACGGTTTTTCTTTGGCTCATTGTTAGCCCTTCAGTCCCTGTTCCTGTCTCTCCATGTTCTCCACGACCACGTCGTAGATCTCGCCCAGGGAAGCAGCATACTCGAGCAGCTGCCAGGGTTCATTGGTGTGGAAATGAATCTTGATGAGATCCTCATCGCCCACGGCAATCAGGCAGTCACCCTTCAGATTTTCCGTGATATAGTCATTGATGGCATCCTCATCCAGGTCGTGACCGTCAATGAGAAGCTGTGTGTCAAACTTGAATTCCAGCATGATAATTGACTCCTTTCGCATAGGACTTTCGTCCGTTCGTAGAGAACGCTAATAGGTTTCGCCGCCGCGGCGCATATTCCTGCCTTCCTTTACTTGGCTTCCGCCCAGTTGCTCCCCTCATGCACCTCCGCAACGAGCGGCACATGCAGCGAGATCACATTTTCCATGCACTCCTGAAGAAGCTGCCTTGCCTGGGCGATCTCCTCGGGCGGGCACTCCAGAATCAGCTCATCGTGGACCTGCAGCACCAGGCGGCTCTGCATCTTTCTGTCCCGAAGCGCCTTGTCCACGCGCACCATGGCGAGCTTGATAATATCTGCCGCAGTGCCCTGCACAGGCGTATTCATGGCGGCGCGTTTACCGAATTCCCGGACATTGTTGTTACTGCTCTTCAGCTCCGGCAGATAGCGCCTGCGCCCCATGAGCGTCACGGCATAGCCCTTCTCCATCCCATCCTCGGCCGTCTCGT
>JAFUZB010000249.1 GCA_017476845.1 Clostridia bacterium | reverse complement strand
GTTTTCCTTGCTCATCTCATACTGGGTTTTGTTCATCGCCCAGATCCGTTCCTTCATCTGCATTTCTTCCTGGAGCTGGAGACGGGCACAGGTCTGGACCTCGTTGACCATGAGCACGGTGATGAAGATGGAGGTATACACAGCGTGGACCCATGATAGCTCCAGGGAAAGGAGATAGATGCTCAGAAAATACATCACGGCCATGCAGACCACAAACAGATTGATGGAGCGCAGTGTGGAGGTCAGATAATGTCCGTCCTGGCACAGTCTGCGGACATACAGAAAGTAAACGGGCACATAGAGAAGGATAGAGAGCAGACGGTCCACGTACCAGGCATCCATCCAGGCAGGGGAAGCAAGGATGTGACTGAGGAGGGTATGGACACAATACTTCAGATGCTCTGCCATATAGCCGCACACCACACAGTATGCGGCCTCTCTCCAGGAAATGTGCGATGTGAGTCGAATACCGAGCGCATAGATGCAGAATACGGCACAGTAATGCAGGGCAAAGTAGAATTGAGACGTACCCTCGTTGAGCGTGAGTGCGGGATACAGAAAGGTTCCCCCTTCGACCAGAGCGGCAAGCAGAGCGAAGGGGATAAGGGCATAGGCAAACCAGAAACGCTTTTTCTTCAGGGGAAGAAAGAAGGCGATGAGTGCCCAGAACATCTCCTTGGGAAATCCACTGAGATATTCCAGGAGTAGTGACTGTGTCAATGGTACCCTCCTCTCAGAAGCCGGCTTCCAGATAATCGGTAAACGCCTGCAGGAAATCCTTTTTCCGGTTTCTGCTGATGGGAAGCTGATAGGGCCCGATGATGACGGTGTCCTTGCTGATGCGGTCAATGCGCTTGAGATTGACCAGGAAGGAAAGGTTACATCGGGAAAAGGGCTGACCAGACAGCTCTTCCTCGGCCTCGCTGATTTTGGCGCGCTTCTCATACGTTTCATCTTCGGTCACGTATTTCAAGGTATGGCCGCTGACCTCAACGTACAGGATATCATCCGTGGATACCTTTACCCAGTCATTCCACTTTTTCAGGTAGATGAAGGTGTGGTTTTTCCGCTTCTCTACTTCTTTGACGGCCTTTTTCATGCGCAGTTCGAACTGCGGATACTCCAAAGGCTTGAGCACATAGTCGAAGGCATCTACCTCATACCCATTGATGGCGTACTGTGCCATGGTGGTCACGAAAATGATAATGACATCGCTGTCACAGGCTCGGATACGCCTGGCCGTGGCGAGGCCGTCGAGCAGCTTCATCTGGATGTCCAGGAAGATGATGTCCCACTTGGATTTGAAATCCTCGGCAATGTCCATACCGTCCTCAAAGCGGGTAACATTCGCCTGGATGCCGTTGCGTGCTGTGTACTGGTCAATAAACCGGCAAAGTCGGTCGCTGAAGGCTTTTTCATCATCCACTACGGCGATGGATAACATACAGGTGCACCTCCCTGTCGTGCGTTTGTGCGTCGATACGTTTTCAGGCTATGGGTCATTTGGGGTGATGATGCGCTGCACGGCAGACGGCTACGCATGCCACCTGATATGAGACCGTACCTGCATTGAGCAAAGTATGGTCTTTTCAGTGAAGTTTTGTCAAGGAATCCAACATCATTTTGGTGTTGGTGTTCTTTGCGTTGCAGAGTGAAAAGCGCAGACCCAGGCAGGAAAAGCCAAGAACATGCCTTGGCGCGAATCGTAGGTTTGGCTAGAATAGGCACAAATCTTACACGGGGAGAGAGCACGTATGGCGGAACAGTATTTTGCAGGCTACCCAATGGAAGAAATGCTCTTTGAGGGACACAGAGCAGCGGTCGTCCACCCGACGATACGCAGAGAGGATGGTCTCTGGGCGATCTATACAGAGTATTTCGGAGCCTTTCCAGCCGTTGCACAGGAGCTGCTTGCCGAGGGCGTGGTGTTGCTTCGCCTAGACAATGACAGCCGGTGGGGAAAGGATGAGGATGCCGACAGACGGACAAGGTTTCTCAAACAGGTAAGGCCCCAATACGGCCTTTCTGAGAAGGGCATACTGATCGGGATGAGCTGTGGTGGTTTGAACGCAGTAAAGTTTGCTGCACTGCATCCGGAGTGTGTCAGGGTACTTTATCTGGATGCGCCGGTCATGAACTTTCTTTCCTGTCCGTTAGGCTGTGACGGTGCTGATCGGGATGAGAGCACAGTTGCGGAATTTCTGCGTGATCTTGGCATCGCGGAAAGCGAAGTGGCAGCATACAAGGACCAACCGCTGGCATCTCTTTCGCAAGTCGTCAGAAAGGGAATTCCGGCGGCACTACTCTATGGCACGGCAGACAGCACGGTGCCGTATGCGTCCAATGGCATATGGGTAGAGAAGGCATATCGGGAACATCTGGTACCGCTTCTTGTGCAGTGCAAAGAGAGATGCGGGCATCATCCGCATGGGCCGGACAATATGCAGCACATGAAGGAACTGGTAGACTTCTTACTCGGGAAATAAAGGATCAGCACCATGCAAAGAGCATTGCGTGGTGCTGATTTGATGTTTGGAACAAAGAAAGGCGCTGCTTCATTGAGACGTTATTGTGCACATTTCACCTTTGCGTTTTTCGCATAAAAGGCAATGCCATAGATCAATTTCTTTTCGTAGCCTTCCAGTTTAACCTTATCATAGCCTTTCGTGAATACCTGCTTGATCGCTTCATCACAGTCAACTTCAAGATCTTCTTCACGTCCAGAACGCTTAAACTCTAACAGCAAATAGGTCCTATTTCTTCGATCCCTCACCCGCAGATCCAGCCTTCCAAGACCATCTTCGTCAATGAACTCCAGGCTGAATCCCATTGCGGTAAAGATTCCATGGAGAATGCCATGGTAGTATTCTTCTCCATAGTTGAAATAGCTGATGGAGTTCCATAGGATCTTTGTGAGCATATCGGATGCCGCCTGTTCATCCTCATTCCACATAGCGGTCATAAAAGCATTGGCATCCTCTGCGTCAAGGGTTCTTTCAAAATGATCCACAACTGCATTCTTGAAAAGGTCTGCAATCTCAGCATTAGGAATACGGAGCTTCACCCGTTTCCCCTCGTCCTCTTTGTTTTCTTTTGATACATAGCCTGTCATCAGCAGGACACTCCACAGGTTCTTCTCAGAATCGGCGAGGTGATCATAGGTAAGCTCTTCAGAAATGTCCTCTGTGATTGTGCCGCCGTTCAAAAGCGTTTCAAACTTCTCAGATGCATCAATCTTGCTGTGATTCACAAAGTCATTGAGGATCGTGTTAGAACTGGTATCTGCCCAGTAATTCTTCGGTTTGGTCTCTTTGTTTTTCAGCACGGCTGAAACGTAGTTTGCTACATCCCACGGACAGAAGACCTCGGTATTCCCAAAGACATATCCTTCGTACCTTTCACAGATCTGATTCATCTTGTCGGGGATTCCGAATGTGTCCAGCATTCTGGCAACCTCGTCTCGCGTAAACCCGAAATACTGACTGAATTCAGGGCTTGTCACGGAATAACAGGCGAAGTCACTCACACCTGGAAAGATGCTTTCTTTGGAGATCCGCAGGCACCCGGTGATAACTGCAAACTTCAGATACTCATTCATCTTCAGCGAGATGCTCATCATCCCTCGGATCACGTCCAGCATCTGAGTGAAGAATTCTTTGTTCTGTGTCGCCTCTGCTTTAGCAAGAGGCACATCATACTCATCAATCAGGAGAATGGCGGGCTTATCATACACAGCCTTCATCATCCTCATGATGGTGTTCAAGGAATTCAGAACATCTGCTTTTTCGCCTTTCCCGGCTTTCAGCCTTCGGAATGTTTCTGCATCCTCTTTGGTCACCAGACTGCTTGTTCCCAGATAGGAGTGCTTTATGCATACATCAGATATCACGGTCTTTAACTTGCTGTAGGCCAGATCGAAGGTGCGTCCCTCCGCGTCTTTCAGCGACAGGAACAACACAGGATATTGATTCATCCATTCCCTGCAAAAATCGGGATGGTTGGCAATGATCTTACTGCCCGCGAATACTTCCTGACTATCTCTACGGACATCAAAGAAGCTTTCCATCATGGTCAAGGTGAGTGTCTTTCCGAACCGGCGCGGGCGCGTAAAAAGGGACACCCTGTTGTGAGGGTTTGCCACAAGTTCATAAATCAGTTCGGTTTTGTCGACATAGTAACCTTCTTCACGGATGAAATGATCAAAGATATCTGTTCCGACCGTGACCAGTTTGCCCATGCCAATTGCCTCCTATCGTAGGCTTTCAATGTGACCAAGCCATCTGCTGCCCCTGTTTTGCGTAAGTGTAAACGATAATCCTTGGAAAATCTACGCATAGAGCCGTTTGGGATGTTGATTTTCCTATGAATCAAAGATTTTTGGGATTACCACATTCGTGTATATCACCACCTTCTCGCAGATACAAAAGCAGGAGTGAGACCATATTCTCAGTAGTCAAGCTCCTGGCTCTTTCATTCGGCTTGTGTCAGAAAGCTGCACTATTGTCGCAACGATTGACCTGATCGGAGAGTGACAGTCCTGCAGTTCAACAGAAGGATAACAGTGAAGTGGAGATTGCCTGGGCTCTAGGGCAACATACCGGTATTCGTAGAACTCATTTGGTATAATGGTATCTGGAAAAACTCCAATCGGATAACTGGATGCCGCTTGAAAATAGCGGGAACAGTAAAGATAGGGTACGTGTTTCATGGTGTGTAAGAGCGAATAGTTAGGGAAGCTCAGGCACGCAGATGGAATCCTCAAACCATTAAGACAGTCGGCTGCAGACAAAGGAGTGCATTATATGAGCATTGGCGTACAGATAGACCTTACGAAGCATGTCATGTATTCTCCCCTTATGGAGAAGATCGTCCGGGAACATCTTGCAAGGAAGTATCCGGAAAGCGAGATTGAACCCATGTGGAACAGAGTGCAGGAGCAGTATGCGGCTTTTTTGGAGGATCTGCCCTATCTGGGAGGAAAGAAAAACACCCACAACGGTGTGGGCGGCACGTATGACTGCATCATGATTTTCGCCTACTATGAAGCGCTTGACCACGCCCCCGGTATGGATGAACTCTACGACATGAACTGTGAAGCTTTTCTGACCGGATTCAAAGGTCTGGCAAAGGTGGCCAATGCGAACAGACCGCTTGTCAGACGCATTCTTCAGATGGCGTTCAAAGCTACCGAAAAATCCAAGTATAACTGTGATCCGGACCAGCCACCCGGGTACATCATGAAGGTGGATAAGTACGATAAAGCAGTTGGACCCAGATACATCTTTGAGCGGTGCCCGATTGCGGAGTTTGCGAAGGCACATGGGTATTTGGACGTGATGCCTGCGTTCTGCAACAGTGACTATCCTGCAATGGAGATGATTCATGGTCACCTGATTCGAACGACTACCTGCGCGAACGGAGACAAATGTGATTACTGGATCGTGGGAGATGCGTCAGAGGCGGCAAAGCAGCATCCCAAAAAGACGGACGACAGGGGATACTGGTACAATGATTGACAACCAAAGGATGAGGCGCAGTAGGCACAGAGCGCTGAAAAAGAGGCTCGCTATGGACGTCAGATGAATGACCTCGCATAGACAAGCCAGCGCTTGAGGTGCTTTGGCGAAAAAGGGGACGAGGTCAAACTGATTCCCCGTCCTCGAAGGTATGGAAAGACACAGCCATCTCCCCATCATTTCCGCATCCCAAATCTCCGCAGCTCCTCATGAAATGCGCTTCTGCGGGCATACTTCGCCCGGTATTGCTGCATGATCCGATCCTTTTCTCCCTTTCTTCCCCGGGATTCAAGGACCTCACCATAGGCAGCGACAAAGGCTGCGCACTCTGCGTAGTAGTTTCTCCGATTGGCATTCATGATGGCTTGGACTCGGAGCTCCAACCATTGGCCGATGGTTTGCAGCCATGATTCACAGAGACTTTCGGGGAGCGCAACCGCATCTTTCCACTTTTGGAAGCAGTCCTGAAACAAGGCATTTGTAGGCAGGTCGTGCTCCAAAGATGTGCCTTGGCAGTACGAATCGCTATCAAAGGAGCAGGCCTGGATCGCCAGCTCCTGCATGGCGAGCATGCCCGGTCGAGCCGAAATGCCGGAATCCAAGGAGAGAAGCATCAGTGCGAGTCCTTCCTTCATAAAGGTGGTAGACCAGCCGATACCGCTTCCGGCCTGCATAAATCGGGATAAGAAATCCTCAAACTGCTCATCGAAAAAGAGCAGTGGCGCCAGAGGCTTCTGTTCCCATGAATGTCTGGACGCAAAATAGGCAGTATAGGTTGTCCGCACATTCTCGGCATGATGCGCCCAATCCTGAGACAGCAGGCGAAGCCGAAGATAGTTGACAACCGTTGGGGCAGTGCGAAACGCTTCCATCCAGCAGGATTCGGCCGTCTGTGCGTTTTGCACTGCAAGGGCATATTTTGCTGTCAGCAGTGCTATATCACTTCTTGCAGAGAGGTTGGAGGGAACCTCCTTCATGGCACGCAGCCCAATGTGCAGCATTTCCTCCGGAGCGGCATCATCCATGCCTTCGCGCAGGAGCTGACGGTAAAGCACAGGGTGGCTATCAGCGTAGCGGCTGGCAAAGTCCAAGGCAACTGCCTTGTCCTGCAGTAAATCCAGTGCTTCCTCAAGCAGAGGATCGGTGGATGATGTGGGAAAGCTTCCCAGGGCTTCAATCCAATGCGGCAGGAGAAGATCCAGATCAATTTCCTCCGAACCTGTCTGAAGGATATCTTCGAGGAAAACTGTGTACACATCAAAGGCAACCAGGATGTCAAGGATGGCCTCTCCGCGTTCTTCTTCCCGGGCTGACATGCACGCGAGATAGGCGGCTTCTCTGACCGTTTTTCTCAGGTCTATATCCAGCAAGTCGTATTCGATCAGTTTCCGAAGCTTCATCTCACTGATGTCGCAGTCGCCGGTAATGTGAACATACAATTCGGACAGCGCCTCTGCCAGCTTGGCACCCGCTGCATATGCCTCCCTATCCAGACATTCTTGGAGGGAATGCACGGCTTGTGTGATATCGTCCAAAAGGCTGGTGGGATCGGTGAAAAAGAAGGCTTCATCGTCAGAGTGCCAGTCATCCCATTCCTCGTTGTAAGTGCTATCCAGTTCTCTCTCTCCATCCTGGATGGCCTCCAGTGCCCGAAGGAGAGAATCGATTTCTGCCATAAATCCGGCATCCAGGTCATCTTGAGGTGCCAATGTATCGCTAGGTGCATTGCAATAACCGCGCAGTGCTTCCAGGAAGACCTGGCGACTGGAGGCGGGTACCATGCGGGCGATTTCGTGAATGAACAAGCCCAATTGGTCAGCATGGGCAGTAGAAGTGAGCTGATCCACCTGCGTGAGGAAAGACGGATAATTCATCCTGTGATTCTCCTTGTGTCGTGTCGTTGCCGGTCTTGAGCACAAACTTAGCCGGGGATATAGGTCTCCTGATAGCGTACGCTCTGGAACCGTAAGAAGGTCTTTTGGGTTATCCCGCTCTGCACCTTTCTTTGGGCAGATGCCGTTTTTTTGGCGCGCAAGTTCGAACTTTCTCAGAGGGGCATAGGAGCGAGATTCGCGCTATACAGGCAAAGCGGCCACATCGCTTGGGATGCGGTCGCTTTGCTTTATAGGGACTTAGGCCTGGTTCATTTGGTCGATCAACTGCTTAAGGATATCAAAGGTCATCTGGCCGCCGGAGAAGGAGACCATACCGCGAAGCGGCATGTACTTCATCATGGCAAGGCCCATGTCCTCGGTGATCGCTTCGCTGGCAGCCTCGCCCTGCTCTCCGTCTGTGCCCAGGGCAGAGGTGGCATGGTCCATGGTGGACCGAATTACGGCATATGCCTTGGGGTCCTGCATGATATCCAACATGATGGAGTTGATGTCATACTTTACAGGCACACGCACGGTGCTCTCCACATTCACTGGAGCGCTCAGGAGAACGGTCTCGGCATCAGCACAGATCTGGATATCGAAGACGCCGGTGTCTACATGCCAGTCGTGGAGCGTGATGTTCCAGTAAGCGAAGGAGCGCTTGTCGAGCGTAAAGGTGACGGTCTTTTCCTCACCGGGGGCGAGCTCCACCTTGTCAAAGCCCTTGAGCTCGCGCACGGGACGGAAAACGCTGCTCTTTTGCGGAGCAACGTAGAGCTGCACAACTTCTTTGCCAGCCCGGTCGCCGGTATTGGTGACCTTGACGGAAACCTGGAGGGTGTCGGTATCCTTCATGGCTTCCGCGGAAAGGGTGAGATCGGAATAGGAGAAGCGGGTATAGCTCAGTCCGTGACCGAAGGGGAACAGGACGGGCTGTTTTTTCGTGGTGTAGTAGCGGTAGCCCACAAAGACGCCTTCACTGTACACCGCGGTATTCCCTTCGCCGCCGTAGGAGAGATAGCAGGGCGTGTCTTCCAGATGCACCGGGAAGGTCTCGGGCAGACGGCCGCTGGGGTTGACCTCACCGTAGAGGACGGCGCGGTTGGCGTAGCCGACATTCTGACCGGCAAGATAACCCTCGACGATACCCTTGACCTCATTGACCCAGGGCATTTCCACGGGAGAACCGTTGTAGAGGAGCACCACGGTGTTCGGATTGACCTTGGCGACCTGGGAGATGAGCTGCTCCTGGGCATACGGCATATGCATATGCTCCCTGTCATAGCCCTCGCTCTCAAAGCTGTCAGGAAGACCTGCTACGATGAGAACCTTGTCCGCATGCTTGGCAGCTTCCAGGGCTTCCTCGGTGAGGGCGGCGGAGGGCTGATCGTCCTTGATTGCATATCCCTGGCAGTAGCTGACGCCGGGGACATCCTTCAGGGCATCCATGAGGCTGGTGACGCTGGAGCAGTTGATATGCGAGCTTCCGCCGCCCTGGAAGCGCGGACGGACGGCAAATTCGCCGATGACGAGCACTTTTTCTTCGGGACGGAAGGGAAGAATGCTGTTCTCGTTTTTGAGCAGCACCATGCAGTCAGCGGCAAGTGCGCCTGCGAGCGCATGATCCTTTTCCAGATCCCAGGGGGTGTCGGGCTTGGCGTTGTCCAGATAGCGCTTGGTGATGGTGAGGATGCGCTCCACGCAGGTATCGACATCCTTTTCGTCCAGATCGCCGCGCTTGACAGCCTCCAGCACGAGATTGTCGTTGACGCCGCCGGAGCCGGGCATCTCCAGATCCAAGCCGGCGTGCACGCCGCGCACGCGGTCGGAGACGGCGCCCCAGTCACTCATGACATAGCCGTCAAAGCCCCATTCCTTGCGGAGAATGTCGGTGAGCAGCTCTTCGTGCTGACTGGCATACTCGCCGTTGAGCTTATTGTAGGAGCACATGAAGGTCCAGGCCTTGCCCTTTTTTGCTGCAGCTTCAAAGGCGGGGAGATAGATTTCGCGCAGTGTCCGCTCGTCAATGACGGAATCCGAGGACATTCTGCGGTGCTCCTGGTTGTTGGCGGCAAAGTGCTTGACGGACACACCGATATGCTTGGACTGGGTGCCCTGAATCAGGGAAGAGGCGAGCTCGCCTGCCAGGAAGGGATCCTCGCTCATGTACTCAAAGTTTCGGCCGCACAGCGGGGAGCGCTTGATGTTGATGGCCGGTCCCAGGTTGACGGCTACCTGCTCGTGCTGGCATTCATCGCCGATCGTTTCGCCGATGCGCCGGACAAGCGTGCGGTCAAAGCTTGCGGTGGAAGCGCAGGCGGCGGGGAAGCAGACGGCCTTGATGCTCTCGTTGACACCGAGGTGGTCAGCCTTGTCGTTCTGCTTGCGCAGGCCATGCGGGCCATCGGAGAGCATAACGGCGGGGATGCCGAGCCGGTCGATGGCCTGCGTGTGCCAGAAATCGGAGCCGGAGAGCAGGGAACACTTCTCTTCGAGCGTCATTTCGGCAACGAGTTCCTTGGGTGTTTTCATGGGGATTCTCCTCTCTTTCGCAGTCTGGAATATGGTGAAAGGGTATTGTGCTTGAGAGCTTAGGGTTTACTGCAGGGCACCTGTGTCCAGCAGGTCGAGCAGCTCCTCGCGCGAGAGACTCGTAAGCGAGGTGCCGGAGCCTTCGAGGATCGCATCTGCCAGGTTCTTCTTGGCCTCCTGAAGCATCACAATGCGCTCCTCGATGGTATCGGAGGCGATGAGGCGGAAGACGGTGACCTGCCGGGTCTGCCCGATGCGGTGGGCGCGGTCGGTGGCCTGGTTCTGGGCCGCGAGGTTCCACCAGGGATCGTAATGGATGACCACGTCTGCGCCCACCAGGTTAAGACCGGTCCCTCCGGCCTTGAGCGAGATGAGGAAGACGGGCGTCGTGCCGGTGTTGAAGTCATTGACCAGGCGGACACGCTCCTCCTTGGGTGTGGTGCCGGTAATCGTGAAGTAGGGGATGCTGTTGGCGCTTAGGTCCTTGGCAAGAAGGTCGAGCATGGAGGTGAACTGGGAGAAGAGCAGTATCCTGTGCCCGCCGTCGATCGCGCTCTGCACAAGGTCCAGACAGGCTTCCCGCTTGGCACTGCCGCCTTTATAGTCTTCAAAGACCAGAGAGGGATCGCAGCAGATCTGGCGCATCCGCATGAGCTCGGCGAGAATCTGTACGGACTCTCTGCGGCTCTCATCCTCACGGATGAGGGAGGCGGCATGGGCGGACTGGGCGATATAGAGCTTGCGCTGTTCGTCGTCCAGGCGCACCGTGCGGACCTCCTCAAGCTTTTCGGGAAGCTCCTTGAGTACATCGGTTTTCAGACGCCGCAGGATAAAGGGCGAGGTCATCTTGGAGAGCAGCGCGATGGTATCCGGATCCTTCTGCTCGGTGATGGGATAGTCGAATTTTTCGCGGAAGGTCTGCTGATCAAAGAGAAAGCCGGGCATGAGGAAGTCAAAGATGGACCAGAGCTCGGCGAGTCGGTTCTCAATGGGCGTGCCGGTGAGTGCAAAGCGGTGCCTTGCCTGCAAAAGCTTGACAGCGCGCGCCATGCCCGTCTGTGTATTTTTGATGTACTGCGCCTCATCAATGATGGCGATGGAGAAGGAGACGTCCTTTAAGGACATGATATCCCGGCGGCACAGATCGTAGGAGGTGATATAGATGTCCGCATGCTTGAGCTTGTCCACTTTAAGCCGGTCAATCACAACCTCCCTGGCGCTCGCGGTGCCGGCCAGGGCTTCACATTTCAGCTTCGGGGTAAAGCGCCGGATCTCCTCGACCCAGTTGTAGACAAGGGAGGCGGGGCACACGATGATGGCCGGGCGCTTTTCTCCCTCCTGCTTGAGGGCAAGGATGACGGAGAGGGCCTGCAGTGTCTTGCCAAGACCCATGTCGTCGGCGAGGATGCCGCCAAAGTCGGCGGAGATGAGGGTGCGCATCCAGCTGTAGCCGGCCACCTGATAGGGCCGCATCTGTGCGCGAAGGCCCTTGGGAAGATCAAACTGCAATTCCTTGAGATGGTCCAGCTTGTCGATGAAGGAGAGGAAGTAATCGTCGCGGGATGTCTCCATCTGTGTGCGGCGCAGGACTTCATCGATGAGCGCTGCGCGCGCCGCGGGAAACTTGGCTGTCTCCCGAATGATATCCTCGGGAATGACATCCATCTTCATGCAGGTCGAGATGAGCTCCGCGATCTTCTGTTCATTCTCGTATACATCCAGGAAAGCACCGCTCTTGAGCCGATGATAGCGCTGCTTTTCGCGGTAGGCCCTGAGGATGCCGAGCAGTTCGTCGCGGTCCAGGCCCTCGGCATGAATATCGAGGGAGAGCATGCCCTCCGAGAGCGAGGCATCCATGTAAAAGCCGCTGAAGGCCGCCATGGCGAGCTTGGGAAAGTCCTTGCCGCCATAGACCTTGCCCAGGCGCTCGAAATCGGGGAGGGCATCGTGGAGAATGACGAAGAGACTCTCGTCGCTGTGTTTTGTGCGATACTCGTTTTTCTCTCCGTCGTACTCGGGAAAGTAGGAGCTGACGAGGGAGAGCACATAGCTTTCCTGGACCACATCGTGGAGATCGGGCGTTTCCCCGACATAGGGGAGAGGCAGCGCGGCCTTCCCGTAGCCGACGGTGATACGGCAGCAATAGTGTGTGCGGGTTTTAGAAAGATAGAAGGTAAAATCACAGCTGCTGGGCATCTGGCCCCAGAAGTCTTCGGGCGTGACATCCCGCAGCGCGATGAGGGGACTCTCCTGCAGGACAGGAAGGACACGCCGCGCAAAAAAGAGGTAGCGGCTCATCCCAAAGTTGCAGAGAAACTGCATATCATTGTGGGGGAGGGAATACAGCGTTTGCAGAAGCTCTTTTTCCTGCGCAGCCAGGCGCGTGAGATGCATATCGTCACTGAGGACATACTCGTCCTCATCACCGCACAGAACCTGCGGCAGACGTCCGGAAAAAGCGATGACATCCTGGTGCTCAAGCTGGGTGAGGGAGAGCATCACCGGCACCAGATCTTCGGCAGGCCCTACCTCGAGCTGGCCCGTAATACGGTGTTGGGCGTCAAGGACAGGCACAGACTTTCCTTCATAGAGCGCATAGAAACGGTCCAGCACGATCCCACGCAGCACAAGAAGCGGCGTGGTTTGGCCAGACATATACCATGCTGTACGCTGTGCGTAGGGCAGGTACGCGTACTGGAGAAGCGCATAGGCCGGACGCGATGCCGGTGCGATGGTGAAGCGTTTGAAATCAATATCGCGGCCGGGAAGATGCAGATTCCTGCGGTCTCTCTCGGCATCCATGAGCGCGGAAGGGAAGGGAATCTCCTGCAGTTTGCCTGTGGGTTCTCTGTATAGCGCAATGAGCAGGAGCTTGTCACGGTCCTGTCTCACCCCCAGATGGATCGAGATGCCGGCATAGCGAGTATCCGCCTGGTCTTGTTGGGTATGCTGCAGATTGCCGATTTCTCTCAGCAGCAGGTTTCCGGACCTGTCGGTCGCATCCCCGGGGCGGTAGCGGATGATATGATCACAAAGGAGATGCAGCGCGACCGCTTCGTGCTCGCATAGCACAGGTTTTTTCTTGGACCTGTTTTCGTAGAAATTGGCATGACAGATCTGGCAGGTCGCCTTACACAGGGAGTGCGGATAGAGGTGGATGCTGACATCCCCTCCGGGCAGCTGCGCTTTGGCTTCAAGCTCTTGGTAGCTGTTTGTGCCGTAATCGACCTTGACGGTCAGCATGGAGGGATTGACCTGGGGCAGGAGGGTCTGGGCGCGGGTGAGTGTACGGCTGTCGATCTGGATAACGGAAAGGATATCCTTAAGCGAAAAGTACAGATCCTCGGGCAGGGTCATATCAGAAAAGAAGGGAGCGATGGAAACGATCTCGGAAGCTGGAACGCGCTTTACGCTCTGGGCAGGTACCGGCATGGGAATGGCCTGGGGAATGGTCTCCGCCAGGGCGAGAGGGGGAGGCGGCTGCGGTACACGCCTCCTTTGCTTTTCTGCGGCGAGTCTTTCCTCCTCGGTCTGCCGGAAACGGAAGGAGCCGCGTTCGCGCTCCCAGTGGAGCAGAACGGTGGCTTCATGCGCGCACAGGCCCTGTTCGCCGTCTGTGCACGAGCAGGTGAAAAAGGCCCTGCCAATGGCTTCCTTCCACTCCTGGAGCTCGACCTCTGAGCTGTTTTCGGGCAGGACAAAATTCTCCACACAGTCGCTGTAGCTGGCCGGGGCGCGGCACTTGGTCCGATATCCGGTGACAAATTCTCCCGATGCCGAGGGGGCGTCCCCGCGGATCGTGGTAAAGCGGAAGAGTTTGCCGGTATGTTCATTCTTTCTGGCAAGATCAAGGGTGGCAGGGCTGAACAGGGCACGCCAGTCCCAAGTAATGAATTTGGGTTGTTCCAAAATAGGGGTTCCCTCCCTGGCAATTGCGGTATCCTATGAATTGTACACGTACGCGCCCTATCCTGCAAGATGGAAACGGCCGGGAATCGGGGAAAAATACGGGAGGACAAAAGGAAGGTTGCATGAGAGACCTTCGGAGTGTATGCTCTGTCCAGCCGCTTCAGGAGTAGGCGGCCAAAGGGGATACAAAACCATGTTTTATGAAAAAATGGGCGATACCTACGCTGTGCGACTCAAGCGCGGCGAGGAAATCATGGAGAGCCTGAAGAGGCTGTGCGAGAGGGAAGCGATAGAGACAGCCGAGGTGAGCGGCATCGGCGCAGCGGACCTTGCAGAGGTGGGACTGTACTCGGTCAGCGAGCGGGCCTATCACAAGACGCGCATCGAGGAGGAGATGGAGATCACCTCCATCCTGGGAAACGTCACCCGAAAGGACGGGGAGGTCTATCTGCATCTGCACATCAATCTGGGCTTGCCGGACACGACCGTGCGCGGCGGTCACCTGAACCTGTGCCGCATCTCCGGCACGTGCGAAATGTTCGTTCGGGTGCTCCCGGGAAAGATCGGGCGCGAGCTGGATGAGGAGACCGGACTGAACGTCTTTGCTTTTTCGGACGGGGAGGACAAGTGAGATGCGGAAGTTGACGGTATGCTGCTATGGGCTGGAGGAAAGGCACAGGGATAAGCTCCGCGCGCGCGCAGAGGAGCTCGGCTATACTCCCTGCTTTCACCCGAGCTATCACGAGGCGCAGGCGGACCTGAGAGACAGCGAAGTGATTCTGGGCTGCGAGGTGCAGGCGCTGGAGCATGCGGAGAAGTGCAGATGGTTCTGCTCCTCCTCGGCGGGGGTGGAAGGACATCTTGCCAGTCCCTTCCTGAAAGAGGATGTGATCCTGACCAACTCCTCGGGCGCGTACGGCACGACGATCTCCGAGCATATTCTGATGGTGACCTTGATGCTGCTTCGCCGACAGATGGAGTACACGCAGATTGTGGCGGAGCACAGGTGGGAGCGTGCCTTAAAGGTTCGTTCCATTCACGGGAGCCGGATCCTGCTCCTGGGCACGGGGGACATCGGCCACGAGACGGCGGTGCGCCTGCGCGCCTTCCATCCGGATTCCATCATCGGGGTGAGCCGCACAGGAAGAGCGGATACGGCCTTTGACCGGGTCTACACGACAGAAAGCCTGGATACGTTGCTCCCGGACACCGATATCCTGGTCATGAGCCTCCCGGGCGGGGAGGGGACACGGCAGATCATGGATGCACGCCGAATCGCTCTGCTTCCCAAGCAGGCCATGGTCATCAATGTGGGCAGGGGATCTACGATCGATCAGGAGGCCCTGCTCCTGGCACTCAAAGAAGAGCGCCTTGCGGGGGCTGCACTGGACGTGTTTGAGACCGAGCCCGTGCCCGCGGAGGATCCCGCGTGGGATACGCCGAACCTGCTGATCACCCCACACTGCTCCGGCAATGTCTCCCTGGGCTATACGGTGGACCGGATCGTGGATCTCTTTTTGGAGGATCTGGAGCGGTATACCCGAGGCGAAAAGCTTGCCCATGCGGTGGACCGCACCCACGGATACTGAGGCTGAAACTGGGCTGACATACACGGTGTAGCGTTACAAATGTGTGACGACAACAAGAGGATTGTCAGCGGAGGGAAAAACGGGTACAATATTTGAGCCGAACCGGACAGGCAGGCCGGGCAGGCGCGGAATGACACGGTTTACCGGGGATACTTCCTACAACCTTACCGATTGGAGGCAAGGCATGCGTAAGCTTTCTCACATGCGCTTTTTTCTGCTGTTACTTTCACTGATGATTCTTTCTGCGACCATCGCGGGTGCTGTGACCTTTACCGGGGACGGCGGCATGATCGTAAGCGGCGACGGCACGGATGATTTTTCCGTGGTGGACGGCGTAGATTCTTCCTATGATTATTCCTCCATTGTCACACCCCCTCCGGACGAGGAGCGGGAGAAGGGTCCTGGACCGACCTTTGCCAAGAGTGAGTCCTTCGACATCTATCTGATGATGGGTGACGGATCCATGGAACTGGTCGATGTCGTTGCGGTGGGCTCTGTCAATTCAGTGGTCAAACTCTATGGGGAGACCATGACGGTCAATACCTGCCTGCTCAGCTATGAGATCGGCGAGGTCGAAGACGAGCAGCGCTTTGCCATGGTCAATGCCCCGAAGAACGGATATGCTACCCTCCATGCGAGTGCAAATGCCAAAAGCGCGGTGGTGGAGCGTATCATGACCAACCGCGTGGCCCTGGTGCTGGATGTGGGTAAGAAGTACACCCGCGTATGGGTGGACGGCATGGTCGGATATCTCCAGACCACCTCGCTTACCTTCCTTGCAGGCTACCGGGAGAACACGTATCTTGCGAAGATGTCCTTCAACGGAAAGACCAAGAGCCGCAACACAATCAACATTCATATGAACGGAAAGAGCAAGAGCCGGATCCTGGACGATGTGATCTGCGGTACGCCCATGACGGTCTTTACGACTACAGAGGATGGGTGGACAGAGGTCGAGACGGCCGGATGGCACGCCTGGGTGCTCAGCAAGTACGTCACCTATGACGATCTGGAGATCGCCGCTCAGTAAAACGGAATCATGAGCTGCACAATGTGCAGCTTTTTTCGTCGTGTCATCAAAAAACGTTATACGTTAAACGCCCTTTGCACAAAACAAAAGTGCCGTGTGAGGGTCGGGTGGGCAGCCGGTTATGATCTGCAAAAAAACAAAAAAGTCCTCGAATGAACAGGTAAACGCAGGTTTTCCAAGGACATGCCATGATCCCTTGGTAATATTGTATTTGTGTGTACCAAAGTTGCAGTATCTCTTGCAGAAACGTAAGGAGAATGTAATTTCTGGTCGAATTTGTTTCCATT